>DATKLX010000031.1:0-24203 GCA_035542155.1 Anaerolineaceae bacterium | reverse complement strand
TGGTGCCAGGAGGACAATCATGAACATCGGCCAGGCCTTTATCGAAGCCTTGGAAAGCCTGAGCTCCAACAAACTGCGCTCTGGGCTGACCATTCTGGGGATCGTGATCGGCGTCGGGGCGGTAATCGCCATGCTCGCCGTCGGGCAAGGGGCCCAGGATACGATCACCGGGTCGATCAGCGGGATTGGGACGAACCTGCTGTTCGTCTTCTCCGGGAACAACCTGACGGACGTCCGCAACCCCAAGCCGCTGACCCAGGGAGACGCCGACGCGCTCGACGATCCCTTCGCTGCGCCGTCGGTGGAACAGGTGGCGCCGGTGATCCAGGGATCCGCCACGGTTTCCTTTGGCAAGGAGCAGTCGAGCCTGACCCTGGACGGGATCACCCCGACCTACCAATCCGTGCGAAACTACGAACTGGTGGAGGGCGAGTTTATTCGCGAGGAGCACCTCCTCGGTCAGTCCTCGGTGGTAGTCATCGCCTCCGCCGTGGCGGATAAGCTCTTTGGACGGCAGGAGGGGGTGGTGGGTGAAACGATCCGCATCGAGAACCAGCCGTTCCGCGTCATCGGGGTGCTGAAAGCCAAGGGAGGAAGTACCTTTGGCTCGGCGGACAACTTTGTCATGGTGCCGATCACCACGGCCCAGGCGCGCCTGATCCGCCGCTCGACCCACGACCGGGTTGACCTGATTTTCGTCAAGGTGCGCAGCGCGGAGCTGGTCCGCCAGGCAACAGATGAGGTCTCGTCGGTACTGCGCGCGCGCCACCGGGTCAGCCTGGGAGCGGACGACTTCACCGTGCTCAGCCAGCAGGACTTTGTCAACACCGCGCGGACGATCACTGGCGTGTTCACCATCTTCCTTGGCGGCGTCGCGGCGATCTCGCTGCTGGTGGGAGGGATTGGGATTATGAACATTATGTTGGTGAGCGTGACCGAGCGGACGCGCGAGATCGGGCTGCGCAAGGCCCTCGGCGCGCGCAGGCGGGATATCCTGATCCAGTTCCTGACCGAATCGGCCTTGCTGAGCCTGCTGGGTGGGGTGGTGGGGATCCTGCTGGGGTATCTGATCGCCATGATCGTCGGGAAGATCGCCGCAGCGAATGGGACGCCCTTCTACCCCCAGGTGGAGATCAACGCGATTTTGCTGGCGACCCTGTTTTCTACCGCGGTGGGGCTGTTCTTTGGCCTGTACCCGGCCAACCGGGCGGCCAGCCTGCAGCCTTTGGAAGCGCTGCGCTCTGAATAAAGATACAGGTACTTATGGAAGAAAAAACAAGGCAGCTTGCCGAAGATCTCTTACGAACCCTGATACAGTTCAACCGCATGAATATTCACCGCAGCCTGGTTGGGGGCCTGAAACGCAGCGAGTTCATTTTCCTTTCGACTCTGACCCACCTTGTGCAATCCGGGGCAAAGGGAGTGAAAGTATCCAGCCTGAGCAACCAGATGGAGGTGACCCCGGCAGCGGTGACACACATCCTTAATGCAATGGAAGAAACCGGGTACGTGGAGCGGATCGCAGACCCGGCCGACCGGCGGATCGTGTTAATCCGCCCGACCGAGACCGGCGAGGAATTGATGACGACCGCTAAATCGCGCCTGTTCGCAGCTCTGGAAGGGTTGGTGGAATACCTGGGAGAGGAAGACAGCCAGGAGCTGATCCGGTTGCTGGCCGTGACGATGGACTATTACCGGGAGCGAGTGGAATAGTATAATCATAGGACAAGAAGAAGCAGGTTTTCCCAGATCGGTTTTCATCCCCGGAGGAGAAAAATGAATACGAAATCATTCCTGGCGCTCCTGCTGGCCCTGTTCGTTGCCAGTTGTACCCCGCTGGGTGGGAGTGGGGTGTCGACCTCGACTCCGGCATCGACCGCGATTCCAAAGGTCACGGTCGTTCCCCCAACGGAAACGAGCGCCCCACCGCCCAAGATAACCGTATCCATCGCTACTTCCGCTCCAACGGCTATCCAACAGCCAGCCAGCATTCCACCCACCGCCGAACCCACGGAAATCCAGGCTCCGACCCAACCTGCGGCAACTGCCACATCAGGCTCCACAGGCGCTCCGCAAATGGTCCAGATCTTTTTGATCGCCGTGGGGGATGAAGGCAAGGCAGGCAAAAAAGTCGGCTGCGGCGACAGCGTCGTTCCGGTCAAGGTGGAGATCCAGCGCACCCAGGGGGTGCTGCGGGCAGCGCTGCAGGCGCTCCTTTCTAAAAAGGACCAGTATTACGGCCAATCTGGGCTGTATAATGCGCTGTACCAATCGGACCTTCAGGTGGGATCTCTCGCCATTGTCAATGGCAAAGCGGAGATTCACCTCACCGGGACGCTCAAGCTGGGCGGCGAGTGTGATAATCCTCGCGTGCAGGCGCAGCTCGAGGAGACCGCCCTCCAGTTCTCCACGGTCAGGGATACGGCGATCTTCATCAACGACAGGACCCTGGCAGAGGCGCTGTCTTTGAAATGATCTGCAACGCGGCTATGCCGCGAGCAGGCGTTGATACTGGGAATTCAGATCGGCCTGGATCCGGTCCCAGAAGAAATGGTCGACCACGAACATTCGCCCCGCCGCTCCCATGCTGGAGCGGCGGTCGTCATCCATGAGCAGGGTGGGATATTCAGGTAATGTCAACCTATTTGGTCGTTAAATGGCTATAATAGATACTGGATTGGCTCGACCGATCTGGGAGAAGAAGTGATGAACAAGCGTTATTTGTTACGGGGGGCTCTGGCAGGGGGAGTAATCAGCATGGGGTTGATCGGCCTGTTCTCGCTGGGCAACCTCCTGATCGGCCTGCCTTTTGTTCCCTTCGACGTATTCGATTGGCTGGCGCGTATCCTGCCGGGTCCGGTGATTACTACCGCGATCGATCTGATGGTGAGGGTGATCGATGGTCTGCGCCTCGGCCCGACGGCGAGCACAGCCAAGCTTGCCGAGCAGGGCATCGCCATTTTTCAATTCATTCTTCTTGGGCTGGTTTGCGGCCTGGTGGTAGCGGCGGTCGCTGCCCGCTGGCCCCAGAGGACCCTGACCGCCAGCCTGATCCTGGCCAGCCTGGCTGCGCTGGTCGCGCTGCTGGCGGAGGTTCAGCTCGGCTACTCCTTCGCGCAGGAGCCAGCCACAGCGGTGTGGATCGTTTTGCTCCTGCTTACATGGGGCTGGCTGATCGCAGTCTGGGCGCTGTTAGACGCGGTGCCGCGCGCCGTTGGCGGCGCGGTCGCTGGAGGGATATCGCGGCGGGAGTTCCTGCTCTGGGTGGGCGGCGGAAGCCTGGCGCTGGCTCTCGCGGCGTTCTGGTTGTCGCGTCCGCGGAACCCGCGGGCGCTGCCGGTCACCGCCGGTCCGGCGGGAGGTAACCTTTCTCCCACCGCGGTTGCGGAGACCAGCGGGCCGGCCGCTTCGCCGCCATACAATACCCTGGCGAAGCGCTTCCAGCCGGCCCCGGGAACCCGCGCCGAGGTGACGCCCAACGGCCAATTCTACCGGATCGACATCAACGCCGATATCCCCACCGCTGATGCACAGACCTGGCGTTTTAAGGTCGATGGCCTGGTCGACCACCCGCTGGAACTCAGCATAGAGGATCTGCGCAGATTCCCATCCAGGGCGCAAATGATCACCCTGGAGTGCATCTCGAACCAAGTTGGGGGAGACCTGATCAGCACTGCGCTGTGGAAGGGCGTCCCGCTCAAGACGGTCCTGGCCGAGGCCGGATTGAAACCGGAGGCCAAATACATCAACATCACGTCTTTCGATGGTTTTTACGAGCACCTGGGATTGGACGAAGCCATGGACGAGCGCACTCTGCTCGTATACGACATGAACGGCTCGCCGCTAGCCGCGGAACATGGTTTTCCACTGCGCATCTATATCCCCAACCATTATGGAATGAAGCAACCCAAATGGATCGAGCATCTCGAGATCTCCGACAAAACGACCCTGGGATACTGGGTGATTCGCGGCTGGAGCGCGACGGCGGTCGTCCAGACGACATCAGTGATCGATAGCGTGGCGATCAACCAGCGCGATGAACAGCAGCAAACAGTTCCGGTGGGCGGCATTGCCTTTGCGGGAGCGCGGGGGATCAGCAGGGTAGAGGTCCAGATGGATGATGGCCCCTGGATGGAAGCCGGGCTGCGTAATCCTCCGCTGAGCAAGCTGACCTGGGTCCAATGGCGCTACGACGCACCCTACCAGAAGGGCCACCACGTATTCAAAGTGCGAGCCACCGACGGCGAAGGAAAGCTGCAAGATAGCGCCGACCACCTCACCCTGCCCGATGGAGCGACGGGCATCTTTTCATTTGAGGCGGATTTTTAGCTTGGAAAAAACTCCCGAAAACCGCGAGCTGGTCATTCTGAATGCGATTGCCCAGGCGTTGAACCGGGAGGTCGACCTGGACCAGGCGCTTCAGGCGACCCTGGAGAAATCTGCCGAGCTGCTGGGGCTGCACAGCGGCTGGATCTGGCTCCTGGACGACGAGACCGGCGATCCTTACCTGGCGGCGGTGTTGAACTTGCCCCCCGCGTTGGCCGACCACCCCCGGCGGATGGCCGGGACGTGTTACTGCCTGGATACCTTTCGAGCCGGGGATATGGAAGGGGCGGCTAACGTGAACGTGATTACCTGCAGCCGCCTGCAGTGGCTCTCCGGAGATACCCGCGGATTGAAATACCACGCCAGCATTCCGCTGTACGCGCATGGCAAAAAGTCAGGGGTGATGAACGTCGCCAGCCCGGATTGGCGTGAGCTTTCTGGCGAAGACCTGCGCCTGCTCTATACAGTAGGCGATATGCTCAGCATCGCCATCGAGCGAGCGCGGCTTTTCGCGCGCAGCGTCGAGCTGGGGGCGAGTGAAGAGCGAAACCGCCTGGCGCGGGAGATCCACGATACGCTGGCCCAGGGGCTGGCGGGGATCTCGCTGCAACTCGAAGCCGCGGAGTTACTGCTGCAAAACGGCGCGGACTCGCGGCGGGTTCAGGCACTGCTCCAGCGCACTCTCGACCTGGCGCAAACCAACCTGGAAGAAGCGCGCCGCTCGGTCCTGGATCTGCGCGCCGCTTCCCTGGAGGGGAAAACCCTACCGGAAGCTCTGGAAAAGCTGGTCCAGGAATACGTGCTCGGTTCGCGGACGGAGATCAAGTTCGAATCCGTTGGCGGCAACCGACGGCTTCCGGTGCGCATTGAAACCGGCCTCTACCGGGTGGCCCAGGAAGCACTGGCGAATATCGTCCAGCATTCCGCGGCTCGTCACGCCAGCCTGGACCTGGAGCTGACCCCTTCGCTGGCGCGCCTGCGGGTCAAAGACGATGGGACCGGATTTGACCCTGGCCGCCTTCCCAGGGGACGCTATGGGCTGACGGGCATCCAGGAGCGGGTCAAGCTACTCAAGGGCGATTTGCGCATTCAGAGCGAGGTGGGGGTGGGGACTGAAATCGACGCGACCGTCCCCATCATCCCCAGGCTGGGGAGCCGGGGAGGAAAAGCGTGATGCAGCCAAAAAAACCGGTGCGGCTCCTGGTCGCCGACGACCACCCGGTGGTGCGGGAAGGGTTGGTGGCGATCTTGAGCACCCAGGCGGATTTTGAGGTGGTCGGGGAGGCGGAGACGGGTAGCGAAGCGCTGCGGCTTTGGCTGGAAACCCGGCCAGACGTGCTGCTGCTCGACCTGGAGATGCCCGAGCTGGATGGGGTCGCCGTGCTGCGCTATCTCCAGGACGCCGGAGTGGGGCTGAAAACCCTGGTATTCACGGCCTACGACAGCGACGAACGCATCCTGGCGGCACTTGAACTGGGAGTCCAGGGATATTTATTGAAAGGGGCTCCGCGCGAGGAGATCTTCCAGGCGATCCGCACGCTCTCCGCGGGCGGCTCCCTGCTGGAACCGGTGATCGTCCAGCGGCTGGTCCGGCAGGTTCAAAATAAGTCGGAGACCCTGGACCCGATGGCAGCCGGCCTGACCGAGAGGGAGCAGGAGGTGCTCCAGGACCTGGCCGAGGGGAAGTCGAACAAAGAGATCGCCCGCGAGCTGGTCATCACCGAGCGGACGGTGAAGTTCCACGTCAGCTCGATCCTGAGCAAGCTGGGTGCCTCCAACCGCACCGAGGCAGTGAAAAAGGCCGTCCAGATGAAGATCATCCAGATCTGACCTGTCCGAAAGTCCAGGCGAAGACTGGTCCACCGTTCGATGCAGCGGACCGTATTTTTTTCTATGATAGGAAAAGAGGATGTGATGGCAGCTTTCGAAACCCATGAAAAATCCGTATTGATCACCGGCTCATCGCGCGGGTTGGGGCTGGCTCTATCCCGCCGGCTGGCCGGACTGGACTGGAATTTGATCGTCGACGCGCGCGGGGCGGAAGAGCTCAACCGGGCCTTTGAAGGCGTTCCCATCCAGGGCCGCCTGGCAGTGATCCCTGGGGATATCAGCAATCCCCAACACCGGCAAGACCTGGCCCAGGCGGCGGCGGATTTTGGCGGCCTGGACGCGCTGGTCAACAACGCCGGGATCCTGGGCGCCAGCCCGCTGCCGGCTCTGCTGGATTTCCCCCTGGACCGGCTCGAAGAGATCTTCCGGATCAACGTCGTCGCCCAATTGGGGTTGATCCAGGCCCTGCGCCCGCATTTCAAGCCCGGCGCGCGGATCCTGAACATCACCAGCGACGCGGCAATCAACCCGTATGAAGGCTGGGGAGGCTACGGGGCGGCAAAAGCTGCCTTCGAACAGGCCTCGGCGGTGCTGGCCTTGGAAGCGCCCGACCTGCGCGTTTACGTGGTCGACCCGGGTGATATGCGCACCCGGATGCACCAGGAGGCTTACCCCGGCGAGGACATCAACGACCGGCCGCTTCCCGAAGAAAGCGTCCCCGGGTTGGTTGCTCTCCTGGAAGGCGATTTACCCGGTGGGCGTTATGTGGCGAAGGAAGTGGTGAGCAGTGAATAACTGGCAACGAATGCCCTTGGCAAAACGAATGAACGAATTTTTTAGGCCAGCTACATTCCTGAATGCAAATTTAGTCTTCCATTCAGTATTTGAAAAGCCTGGACACTATAGATTTTATAGAAATGCTCTGGATCAGATCGCCATTCGCTCATTTGAAATCTTCATTCGTTGATCGCTGACTTTTTCCACAAATTCTTTTGGTTTTGGAAAATATTCAAATAGATTGGTTATCGGTATGCAGCAAACATTTAACGATAGAGACCTTTTGTTGAAAAAAATTGAAGCGCCTGCTTTCAGCGGAGAGTCATCTGCTTATGCGTTCACGCTATCGCCTGAGCTGGAAGCGCACGAGCCTCCGGAAGAGCGCGGTGTGGGACGGGATGGGGTGCGCCTGATGGTTTCTTACGGCTCCCGCCCAGGGATCATTCATACCCATTTCCGCAATCTCCCCGATTTTTTCGAGCGGGGAGACGTCCTGGTGGTCAACACCAGCCAGACGATCAACGCCGCTGTGCGGGCAGCACGCGAAAACAATGAGCCGGTCGAGCTGCACTTTTCCAACCGACTCGGAGCAGGGGAGTGGATTGTAGAGGTCCGCCGGCCTGGACCGGTTGCCTCCGAGCCGTTCTTCACCGCTCGTGTAGGAGAAGAATTGAGCCTGGAGGGCGGAGCGCGGGTGATATTGAATTCTCCCTTCCAGATTTCTTCACGTGGGGCGGGGGAAGGCCAGGTCCGCCTGTGGCGCGCGTCCGTTCAGATGCTGCTACCAGAATATACTTACCTCGAGCGCTACGGCTTTCCCATTCGCTATAAGCACATCCCGCGCGAGTGGCCGCTGGCTTCTTATCAGACAGTATACGCGACGGAACCAGGCTCGGCGGAAATGCCTTCGGCCGGGCGAGCGTTTACCCGGCCTATCCTGAACCGGCTCGAAGCCAGGGGAGTCGCGATTGCTCCGCTCGTGCTGCACTGTGGGATAGCCAGCCTGGAAGATCACGAGTTTCCGCCAGCGGAGTATTACCGCGTCCCTGCAGAAACCGCCGCGGCGGTCAACGGGGCTCATGAAAACAGAAACCGCGTCGTGGCGGTTGGAACCACGGTAATCCGCGCGCTGGACACGGTTACCAGCCGAGACGGGACCACCCACCCGGGTGAGGGGTGGACGGAGGTGTTAATCACCCCGCAGCGGGGGATCTTCTCCGTGGACGGCCTGCTAACCGGTTTCCACGAGCCGCGGTCAACCCACCTGTTGATGATCGAAGCTCTGGCCGGTCGCGAGCATGTCCGCCAGACGTATGCTCAGGCCATCCGGGGCCGCTACCTGTGGCATGAATTCGGGGATTTACACCTGATCCTGCCCTGAGCCCATCCAGCCGGCTCAGGCGGGCATCGGGTAATGTTTGAGAAAGTAATCGGCGTAATATTCGGTCCAATCCGCCTGGGGGGCATTGATTTCCTGGTCATCGGCCGCATTCAAGATCATTTGAACCAGCTTGCTGCGGGTAAACGCAGCCTTCATGATCGCGTTGATATGGTCATGCAGGTAGTTTGCGTACCAGAGCGGCCATTCCGGGTCGGCTCCATCCGCTGAAATAAACGCCTGGTGGTGAGCGTGACCGGATTCCCGGAAGAGTGTGACCAACTGCTGGCGTAATGTTTGACTCATCTACTTCCCCTGTGATTAATTTGAATTCCAACCTAATATAGATTATATTCGTAGTCGTCAAAGAACGACCCCCTCCTATCTCCCCCATTTTCGTTCTTTGAAAATGGGGGAGGGAAGAAAAAAGGCATATTATTTTCGAACCGTCTCGGCGGCGGATTTGAGGCGCTCGAGAATCTCGGGGGTCAGGTCGAAGTGCAGAACCTGGGCGACCACCTGGGTCCAGCCGTGGATGAAATACAGCCAGCCGTCCTCCACTTTCAGATTGCGAATTTCCACCTGGGCCAGCGCCTGGTGGAGAAAATCCAGCTCGCCTCGATAATTGAACTCCCAGGCAATCCCATTGGCGGGGAATACCCCATCCCAGGTAATCGGGGAGCCGGGTGAGTCCTTGCCCATGCCGGTGGCGTTGATGACGATGCTGCCCTGGGGCATGTTTTTCATCAGGCGGTCATTTTCGCGGGGGTCGGCGTTCCAGATGTATTCCACCTCGATATCCGTCTCCAGCCGGCTGGCCATCTCGCGAGCGTGGATCAGTCGCCCTTCGGAGCGGTTGACCAGGACGAAACGCCGGGGCCGGTCGCCTTTTTCTGTTTTGTTAATCAAATGGAGCAGGGTAGCGATGGCTGAACCGCCGGCGCCAAAGCAAAGGACGTCGCCGCCGGTCCGCCCGAAATAGTTCTCCCCGATGATCGCGTCCAGGCTGAGGCCCGCGGTGATTGGGTCCTTGGCGTGGCCTTCCAGGCGGTCCTCCAGCTTGGAGATGCTGGAGATTTCGTCGGTGATCTGCGCGTAGGGATCGAGATATTCAAACATGTCCCGGGCCGCGGCGAGCAGGTCGATTTTGTGGGTGGTCACCAGGGCCCCCAGGGAGAGGGGATCGTACTTGATCTGGGCGACGGCGCGGCGATAGTTCTCACGCTCGTCATGGATCTTCAGGTCGCACCCTTCGATGACCACCTCCGCCCGGCCGATTTCCTTCATCCAGAGGGGGAACACCTTTATGATCGAGGATTTCGTGGTGGTGACGCCGATAAAATAGAAGGTCGGCGTGGTTTTTGTGACGGTCGGATACCTGGGGCTGATCTGAGTTTCCATAAAGATGTTTTCCTCTCCAGGTCTATTTTTGGGCTCGCACAGCGTGGACGATCTGGACGAACTCGGCAGCCAGGCGGCTGATCTCGGCGAATTTGCCCTCTCTGGCCAACTGGGGCGGACAGAGTTCGCTCCCGGCGCCCACGGCGACCACGCCCACGGCGAACCAGTCGGCCACATTGGAAGCGCTGACGCCGCCGGTGGGCATCATCGGAATATAGGGGAAGGGCCCCTTGAGGGCTTTGATATACCCGGGACCGCCCAGCGAGCCGGGGAACACTTTGACCACATCAGACCCCAGGCGGAAAGCCTGGAACACCTCGGTGGGGGTCAGGGCGCCGGCCATCGTCGCCAGGCCGCTGGCAGCCATCGCGCAGACCAGGTCTCTGTCGCAGATCGGGCTGACCAGGAAATTGGCTCCCGTCGATTTCGCGCTCTCTACCTGGCCAGGATCGGTCAGGGTGCCCATACCGAGCAGGATCTCATCGCCGTAGCGGTCCTTCAACGAGCGGGTGACTTCTTCGGCGTCGGGGGTGCTATAGGTAATCTCGATCCCCGTGACTCCCCCGGCGACCAGGGCTTCGACCACTTTGAGGGTCAGCTCGGGGCTGGGGCCGCGGATGACCGCCAGCAGGCCGAGCTCTTCGATTTTCTGCAAGACTTCTTGTTTATTCACGGTTCCTCCTGGGGAAAACCCAAAGAATATTTACCACAGAGAACACAGAGAACACAGAGACCTCAGAGGAAAAAGAGGGAATGGATATATGTCTTCTGGTCTTACCTCTTCTTTCTTTCCGTGATCTCTGTGGTGAAGATTTTTATCGAACGCGATATTTCGGCTCTTCGCCGAGCAGCACAGCGAGGCAATCCTGCATGGCCATCCAGCCCATGTTGCTGGTAGCGCCATCAGTTTGTGCGCCGAGATGGGGTGTGGCGATAAGCTGGGGGAGTGCCAGCAGCGGGTTGCCCGGGTCGGGAGGCTCGCTGGTAAACGCATCCAGGGCGGCGCCACGGATGCGCCCGCTCTGCAGGGCGGTGACCAGGGCCGGCTCGTCGATCACCTCTCCGCGCGAAGTATTGACCAGGTACGCGCCCATTTTCATCTTCTGCAGGAATTCGGCGTTGACCAGGCAGCGAGTCTCGGGGAGGAGGGGCAGGTGCAGGCTGATGAAATCAGCCCGGGCGAGGATTTCGTCGAGCGGCCGGAATTCGACGCCGTTCTGGGCGGCAAACCCGTGATCGGGGTAAGGGTCGCAGGCGAGGATCTGGCAGTCGAAGCCGCGCAACCGGCGGGCAAGCTGCTTGCCGATGGCCCCCAGCCCGAGGATGCCAACGATCTTGTTCTCCAACGAAACACCGTTCAGGCGGGGAAACTTCCCCTCATGAACGGCCTGGTTGGCTTCGGGGAGCTGGCGGGCGAGGGCCAGGATGAGCGAAAGAGCCAGCTCAGCGACGGAAGCGGAATTGGCGCCAGGCGTGTTGGTGACCACGATGCCCTTTTCCGCGGCGGCTTCCAGGTCGACGGCGTCGACGCCAACCCCGTAGCGGGCGATGACCTTCAAGCGGTCCGCGGCGGCCAGCGCGCAGCGGTCGATTTCGTCCAGGCCGGCGATATATCCATCCACCCTGGGGAGCAGCCGGGCGACTTCTTCCGATTTGAGCGGTTTCCCGGCTGGGTTGTAGATGACCTCCCCAACCAGCCGCTCCAGCTCAGTCTTGAGCCGGGGATCGTTCTTCCCGTAGGAGGTGGGGGTGACGAGCAGGCGGCATTGTTTGAGATCCATGGGGCTATTCCTTGCGCCAGCGGGGGTTATCGACGATCTCGATCCCGTGGGGGCCTTCGATGACCAGCTTGCGAAAACCCTGGCGCTCGATGGTGCCGTAATCGTGGCCTGCATTGGCCGGGTAGACAAAAAAGGTTATCAGGTCTTCCTGGCGAGAGGTGCACACCGAGCGGTGAGCCCAGCGCGGGGAAACGTAAAGGATGCGCCCCGGGGAAAGCGGCTCGACGCAGGTCTCCCCTTCGGGCGTCTCCATCACCATATACCCTTCGCCGTGCAAGCAGAAATACAGTTCGCAGGTGTCCAGCACGCTGTGGAAATGGCCCTTGGTCATAAAAAACTCATTCCCGACTTTTCCAGGGTGAACCACGGAGAAGCCCATGAGAAACTCACCGGCAACCTCGGGGCGGTGGATTTCATACACCTCGTAGATCAGCCGGTCCTCCGCCGCGAGCATGCGCTGATAAGCTTCCTGATCAAGGAACTGGCCGCGCATGGCCGAAAGCCGGCGCTCGATGTGGTTATCCATCCGGGTGGGAGTGAAATCGGGGAAAGGTAACGAGAAAGAGAATGGGGTGTCGCTCATCGAGGTTTCTCCACAAAAGATGGGTCAGGTGAGGCCGGCCAGACGGCGGGCGATGTTCTCCCCCAGCATCTGCCGGATAGCTTCGTTGGAAAAACCGCGCTCCTCCAGACGGGCGCGGATGAGAGTCGGAAGGCTGGCCAGCCCGGGCCCTTTGCCCAGACTGCGATACAGGCTGGCATCGGCCATATCAGTGGCCAGGGCAATCTGGCTGCACAGGATTTCAGCCGCCATTTTGTCTAACAGCGACCAGAGATTTTTTTCTGGCTCGTACTGGGGCCGGAAAAACGTGTCGTATTCCAAAAGGACGCCTGCCCGGGCAAGATCAGCATGCAGCGAAAAATCGGCGCGCTTATCCATGTGGCAGAACACGAGCTGCCCGGCAGGCACGCCCGCTTTCTGGAAGAAAGCGAAGGCTTCACGGGCCATGGCTCCTTTTTCGGTATGGACCTCGATCGCGGCGCCGGTTTCCGCGGCGGCCTGGGCGGCGCCCTGCAGGACAGCCTGGGGGGTTTCGCCGAGCGAAGCTTCGAGAGCCAGCTTGATAAACCCGGCGCGGATTGGGAAGAGGTCCGCCCTGGTTTCCGCGAGACCGGTTTGGAGCTCCTCGCGGAAGGCGAGGGCGGCCTCCTCTGCGGTGCTGGCCCAAAGCCAATAGTCCGGCGAATAATATTTGCGGCGGTGGAAGCCGGTGCAGGCGACGATCTCCACGCCGCTGGCGGATGAAAGCGCGCGGAGCCGGTTCCCATCCCGGCCGCAGCCGCCTGGCTGGCAGTCGAGGATGGCGCTCCCGCCGCTTTTACGGTAGTCGATCAGCTCTGCCAGGATGATGTCCTGCCGGTTCAAGACCGGGCAGCCGGGTTCCGCACCAGCGGGCGGCTCGATCCAGAGGTGGTTGTGCGCGTCGGTAACCCCGAGCAAATCGAAGGGGATGGGTCCGCGGACGGTCTGGATCGGGCGGGGGAAGCCGGCGTGAAGGGTCATGGCTCGAGGACGATCTTCAGAGATTTGCGGTCTTCGGCGGCGGTGAAAGCTTCCACTGCGGCGGTCAAGGGGAAGCGCTGGCTGACCAGATCGCTGAGGTCGATCAGGCCAGTGTTGACCATGCGCGTAGCCTGCCAGCAGTCGGCGGTGCTGCAGGCGGTAGTGCCGGTAATGACCAGCTCTTTATAGTGGACCTGGTTGGAATCGAGGGTGATCGAAGGGCGGTCCTTGGGTAGGCCGCCGAAGAAGTTGATCCGCCCGCCGATGGCGGCCAGGTTGACCGCGCTTTCCTGGGCAGCGTGGACCGGAGCCGCGATGATGATCACGTCCGCGCCCAGGCCGCCGCTCTCTTCGTCCAGGACAGCGCGCAGGTTTTCCGCTGCCGGGTTGACCACGCGGTCGGCGCCCATGCGGAGGATCTGGCTGGCCCGGTCCGGGATGGGCTCGCTGACGATAACCCGTCCGGCTCCGCGAGCCCTGGCCAGCTTGGTGTGCATGACCCCAATTGGACCCGCCCCCATCACCAGAACGATCTCACCGGGCTGGATGTGGAGGGCATTCTGCCCGCGCAGGACGCAGGCGAAAGGCTCGAGCAGGGCAGCGACAGCCGGGTCGACGCTCCTGCTGACCGGGATCACGTTGCCCTGCTGGACTGAGTTGGTCGGGATGCGCACATACTGGGCAAAACCGCCGTCGATGGTCACGCCAATGGCGTCGTAATTGGCGCAGAGGTTGTTGTTCCCGCTGACGCACTGTCGGCAGTGCCCGCAGCCCATGTTGGGGGCGACGAACACGCGCTGCCCCAGGGTATAGCCTGCGAGCCCAGCTCCGACGGCAGCGATATCTCCGACGACTTCGTGACCCGGGATGCGCACCGTGCCTGGCGGGAATTTGCGGTGATCGCCGTGAAAGATGCGCAGGTCTGTCCCGCAGATGCTGGCGTCCACCACCCGGACGAGCAGCTCGCCTGGACCGACGCCGGGGACGGGGACCTGTTCAATGCGCAGATCGTTCGGCCCGTGGTAGACAGCCGCGATCATCTTTTCACCGCTCATGAGGCCACCCTTTCAGCCAGAACTTCGCTCAAATAGACCGGGCGCTCCTCGAGGAAAGAGCGCGTCCCGGCAAGCACACCTGCCACAGCCCAGCGACCCTCGTCGCCGCCCACGCGGGGCTGGTTGCTCGTCTGAATACACTGGACAAAATGCTCCATCTCGTAGATGTAGCCCCAGGCGAACCGCTCGGGCCAGGTACGGAAAATGGGGGTGATCAGGCCCTGGTCGCGGTTGGTGCAGACCACCACCGCCTGTCCCTGCAGCTCGCCGATCTGCATGATGCCTTTATCGCCGATAATCTCGACCCGGGCATCGTAGCCATATCCACAGGGGCACACCCCGGAAATCATTCCCAGTCCGCCGCTTTCGAAGCGAATGTTGACGAGGACATTGTCGTAAAAATTGGGGGTATCGACGTTGTTGGCCGCGCCTTTGAAATTGGCTACCTCGGTATAAACCCGCTCCTGGTTGGAGCCCATCAGCCAGCGGGTGGTGTCCCAGTCGTGGCTGTTGACCTCGGCCAGCATCCCGTTCGAGGTATGCAGATCTCGCGCCCAGGGCGGGGGTAGGCCGGGGCCGTGGGTGAGGGATTTGATCATCATCGGTCTGCCGATCTCGCCGGCCTGAATGCGGGCAGCGGCGGCGACGAACTCAGGATCGAAGCGGCGCATGAAACCCAACTGGAGCATGACCTGGTTGCGCCGGGTGACCTGAATGATCTCGTCGCATTCCGCCAGGTTGAGGGCCATAGGTTTTTCGAGGAAGACGTGCTTCCCGCGGCCGGCCGCCATGGCGGTCAGCGGCAAATGAGTGGGGGTCGGAGTGGTGATGATTACCGCATCGAATTGGGCCTGGTCGAGGGCCTGCTCGAGGCTGTCGAACTGGGCGTCGATGCCAAATTCCTGGGCTGTTTCCTGGCGCACAGAGGCCGCCGGATCCACCAGAGCAACGATCTTTCCGCCGGGTACGTGGCGGGTGATGGCGCGGGAATGGTTTTTACCCACCCGCCCGGCGCCAATCATGCAAATTCGGATCTGATTGTTCACAAGCAACTCCTGATCTCATCAATAAGGATGAACTCTAGGGCAGGGCTCTGCTTTCGTGAGTAAAGTATTCGTTGAGCGATTCTTCCAGGCGGATATATTGTTCGATCAATGGCCGGTACACCGCCTGATTGGCCGGGTCGGGCTGAACGGGCGAGCCGGAAAGGCGCGTGCTTTTGGCGGCGCGGGAGGCCAGGTCGGCGAACACCCCGGCGGCCCTGCCGGCGATGAGGGCCGCGCCCCAGGTACCGAACTCACTACCATCCAGACGCTGGTAGGGTACGCCGAGCACGTCGGCTTTGATCTGGTTCCAGACCGGGCTGCGCGCGCCGCCGCCGACCGCCCGCGCCTCGACCAGCTCCAGGTCGGGCAGGAGATCTCTGAGGATACGCAGGTAAAAAGCGTATTCGTAGGCCACGCTCTCCAGAACGGCGCGGAAGAAATGGGCCTGGGTGTGTCCCCAGGAAAAGCCGACCCAGGCTCCGCGCATGGCCGGGCTGGCCGGGCAGATCCGCCCGCCGAGATGGGGTGAAAACATGAGGCCATCTGAGCCGACCGGGGTCTGCTGGGCCCAGGCCGTCATCTCGGCGTACAGGTCGCTTTCCGAAGGGAGCGGCTGGCCGCGCCGGGTGTTGTAGAACTGGTCGCGGAACCAGCGCAGGGCCAGGCCGCCGCCGGCAATGTAGGCCAGCGGGTTCCACAGGCCGGGGATCACCGAACGCATGGTCAGCAGGGCGCGGTGTTTGACGTCGGTGACAAAGGCATCGGTGCAGCCGGCCAGCACTGCCGCGGTGCCGGCCACGTCAAATACCATCCCCGGACGGACGATGCCAGCGCCCAGGGCGTTCGCGGCGGTGTCTCCCGCACCCGCGGCGATGATCGTCCCCGGAGCCAGGCCAAAATCACGAGCCGCCGCCTCATTCACTTCACCGATCACTTCCCAGGGTGAGACAATACGGGGTAGTTTTTCCATGTCCAGGCCAAAAAGCTGGCAAAGCTCCGCGGACCAGACCCCTTTCTGCGCGTCGGCAAAACCAGAAAAATGGATAAAGGTGTAATCGATGAAAGCCTGATCGCCGCGAAGCCCGGCCATGCGGCCGGCGACGTAGGCGGCGGGCATGAGGAACTTTACCACCCGGCGGTAGTCGTCGGGGCACTCATTTTTCCACCAGAGCATTTTAGGCCCATGGTCGCAGGTGGGTGGGCAGCCGGTGATCTGGGTGACACGCTCGCCGGCTTCACGTTCCATCCACTCGATGTATGGCTGGCAGCGCATGTCCAGCCAGGAATCGAAGCGCGTGACCGGCC
This sequence comes from Anaerolineaceae bacterium, assembly GCA_035542155.1. Taxonomy (GTDB): domain Bacteria; phylum Chloroflexota; class Anaerolineae; order Anaerolineales; family Anaerolineaceae; genus DATKLX01. The sequence goes on along the minus strand of DATKLX010000031.1, from coordinate 7,740 downwards.
GGTAGTCCGCATCGATTGAGCCGACGCCGGCCATCTGCGAATCGAAGGCGATGCCGGCCACCTGGCGCGGATCGATCCCGCTGTCTTGCATACAGCGCTGCACGGCCCGGGCAGCAGTGCGGTAGAAGTCTTCGTTTTCCTGTTCGACCACGCCCGGGCGTGGGTAATACAGGGGAACTTCCAGGCTGGCTTCGGCGACCAGGCGGCCGTCCGCGTGATAGAGGGCGGCCTTGGTGCCGCTGGTGCCCAGGTCGACGCCGATCAAATATTCTTTTGGCATGCCAACCTCCTTCTAAGCATCGGTCCCGCACAGCATCAGACAAGCGCCCCGCGTGAACGCCGGGCGCCTGAACAGGGCGCGTCGATTTCAAGATTGGTGGTCGTGAAGGCTTTCTGTCGAAAGCGGCTTAAGATCTGTTTCCAGGCCAGTCTTGGCGCCGTTCTGGCTGCGCGATCCCACGAGATCGACCTCGAAGCGAGAGCGGTCCCCACGGTGAACGGCGTGATAATATTCGACCGGCTTCCCATCGGCCAGGTAGCTAACGCTGTCGAGGAGGAGCAGTGGGGCGCCGCGCTCGATTCCCAGCAGGTGGGCCTCATACTCGTTGGCCGAAACGGCCTCGATGTAGCGCCGCCCGCGAGCGAGGATAATGTGGCACTCGTTCTCCAGGAACTCGTACAGAGAGCGTTCGGTCAGGTCCACTGTGGCGAGCTGAGGGCAGAGCGAATAAGGGATATAGGTGGTAACCAACTGGATCGGCTCATCGTTGACAGAGCGCAGCCGTTTGATGTCCACCACTTCCGTGCCAGGCTCGATCTCCAGATAACCGGCGACTTTTTCGCTGGCGGGGACCACGCGCTGGTGGAGCACGCGCGTGACCGGCTTGAAGCCGCGCTCGACCATGTCCTGATAGAAACCGGTCAGCTTTTGAACCAGGCCCTCACTGATTTTAGGCTCGGCGACGAAGGTCCCTTTGCCCTTGCGGCGGGTGATGAGGCCCTCCAGCTCGAGCTCGCGCAGCGCCTGGCGGACCACCGTCCGGCTGATCCCGGAAGCGACGCATAATTCGGGCTCCCCGGGGAGCTGATCGCCGCTTTTCCAGTAGCCATTGTGGATGTTTTCTTTGATCAGGGCGATGAGCTGGACGTAATAAGGGATATTACTTTCGAAATCAATTCGATTCAGCAGTTCTGCTGTGCGCTTGTCCATTGGAATGGCCTGTTATCCTGTAGTCCTGTAATGACATTATAGCCTAGTTCTTCAAGAATTCAATCCCTCTATGTGTGCATGACCTTGAGCTTTCCCTTTTCTTTGCGGGTGCGTACCAGGGTCTGGGTGTAGAACTTGTTGTAGGTGCAGCAGCCGATCGGCCGCTGGCGGATGAGCAGCTCGAGGCAGTTATCGCACGCTGTGCACCAGTTGATCTCCTTCTCGTGGCCTTCGCGGTATTTCAACGGCAGCAACGGGTCGGCGAAGGACTGCCGGCCGAGGGCGATCATATCGGTCACCCCGCTGTGGATATTCTTCGCGCCGTAGGCAAACAGAGAGCTGTCTTCCTGGGCTACAGCGCAGAGCCCGTTGCGGCCATCGCGGAACACGGAATAGTTGGAGCCGATCACGACCGTCTCGGGTTTGAGGTTGTCGCGGAAGACCCTGGAGAAATACTGGTGCAGATAGGCAAAGTATGGCGCGCTCTTATCGGCCTGGGTGAGGCTGACGGTGATCGACGGGCTGCCCGCGGATTGGATGAAATACTGCGCGCCGCGCTCTTCCAGACCTTTGATCAGGTCGATCGGCTCGCTCAGGTCGATAACCGGGGTATCTGGGCCAGCGGTGCCGAAACCGCCGGGGAAGCCTTCCCAGGCCGAGATCTTGGACCCGATGAGGAAATCTTTGTCGTTGACGGCTTTCTGGATGCGCTCGTACAGGTCGAAGGCGAACTGGCGGCGGTTTTCCCAGGGGCCGCCGTACTTCCACTTGCGGTCGTTATAGGGGCGGAGGATCTGCGAGCCCAGGTAGCCATGGCAGAGCTTCATATCGATCCCGTCCGCGCCGACGTCGTGGGCGATCTGGGCGGCAAGGACAAATTCGGCCATGACCTGTTCGAACTCCTCTTCCGTAAAGACCTCGGCATCGAAGGTAGGCAGGGGCTTGACTGAGATCCGGCGGGAGAAATCGGGATTGCTTAGCTCGCCGGAGTGGGTCAACTGGAAGATAAACAGGGTTCTGGGGTTGATCTCACGCAGGTGTTTCACAAATTCAGCCAGCGGCCTGACGTTCTTCTGCATGATCATCAACTGGTTCAGCCGGGCGCGGTGTTTGTCGGTGATCGAGATGGCTTCCAGGCTGACCAGCCCGGCCTCGCCGCGGAACAGGTTCTCGTAGCGGCGGCAGGTCAGGTCGGTGGGATTGCCGTCGTCATCAGCGTCGGTACACTCCATGGCCTGCATGAAAAAACGGTTCTGAGAAGTACGGGTGCCAATCTTGATCGGGGAAAGAAGGATTTGTTTATTGTCCATTGCTACCTCCTGGAAAATAAGGGTCATCAGCGGGAGGGCGATGCTGGCCGTTGATGATGGGGGCCTGGCAATGCACCGCTTCGCCCCTACACGAGATGAGGATCAAAGTTTTTCGCAAAATTCCAGCGTCACGCCGTTAGGGTCAAGGAATAAAAGCACCCGCGCGCCCAGATTGGGTAGATCGCAGGTCGAGAGAATAATATCGACGCCTTCCGTGCGCAAGACCTGTTCGTGGGCGGCCACATCCGTGACCTCAAAAGCCAGGTGCCTGAGGCCAACGGCGCTTTCTACCCTGGGGAGATCCGGCTGGCCGGTCATGTATTCAAACAGCTCCAATCGAGAGCTGTGCGGCGACTGGAAATAGTGAATGATAAATTCGCCGCAGTCCACGGATTGAAGGGGTTTGAAGCCAAGAACGCGCCCGTAGAAATCTCGCGATTTCTGTATATTCCGCACGTTGATGGCGATGTGATCGATGCTGTTGATTCTCAAGGGAAAAAGGTCCTTATGATTTTACTTGCGGCCCATCTCCGGAGATGGGCCGCAGGCTCCGGTTGGCTTAGAGGATTTCTCGCTGGGTGATATCGGGGGAGACAAAAATCTTGAACAGGTCCGGGTTACGGCGCAGCTCGTGGAGAGCCCACTCGAGGTCTTCCAGGGGGACCTTCATCGAGAAGAGCGGCTCGGGGGTGATGCGGCCCTCGGAGATGAGGGTCATGGCGTCGGTCCAGTCGCTGCCGACGCCAGCGCAAGAGCCGGTGACCTTCTTCTCGCCCAGGACGAATTCATACGGCCGGACCGGGATGGTGTCGAACTCGCCGGTGATGCCGAAAGCAGAAAGCGTCCCGCCGCGGCGGAGCATCTTGAAGGCCTGCTCATAGGTTGCCGTCTTACCAACCGCCTCGATGACGTAATCGGCGCCGCGCCCGCCGGTCAGCTTGATCACCTCGGCCACGGGATCCTGGACGTCGTGGACGTTCAGGATGCAATCCGCGCCCATCTCTTTGGCCAGGCTCAAGCGCCGGGCATTATCGCCGACGACGATCACGGGCGCGCAGGCGCGCAGGACGCCCATCCGCGCGTGGAGCACGCCCAATCCGCAGCCGATGATCACCAGGCTGCTGGCCAGACGCGCGTTCATGGCTTTGGCGGCATGGATCACGCAGGAGACAGGCTCGATGAACGCACCGGCCTCAAAGCTGAGGTTGGCGGGGAGGATGTGGACCTGCTCCCAGGGAGCCTTGACATACTCGGCGTAGGTCCCGTTGGTGTGAATCCCCAGTTGGGTAAACTCGTTACAGAGCAATTTTTCGCCTTTTCTGCAGTAGAAACAGGTACCGCAGCCCATGTTAATGTCGGCGGTGACCCGGTCGCCCTCTTTCAGGTTACGAGCATTTTTGCCGACTTTGGCGATCACGCCAGAGAACTCGTGGCCGGGGACCATGGGGAGCTTATCGGCGGAGTACCAGCCGTTGTAAATGCTCCAATCGGTCCCACAGATGCCGGTGTATTTCACCTTGATCAGGACTTCATCGTCATCTATCTCGGGTACAGGGATCTGCTTGACAACCACGACGCCCGGTTTCTCAAATACGGCAGCTTTCATTGTGTCAGCCATTGAATATTCTCCTTTTTGATATTCTTAGTTGAACAGAACGTCGTGCCGGCCTTCGTAAGGCTTCTCAATCATCAAGGGTTTGAGGAAGGCGATCGTCTTGGTGATCCCGTCCTGGCGGCTCATGGTGACATCCTCGTGCTCGTAGCTCATCACGTAGTCATAGCCGATGAGAGACAACTCGGTGATGACCTTCTTCCACGGCACCGATCCCCAGCCCGGGATACGGAAGCGGAAACCGCGGTCCAGGCGCTGCCAGTCGCCCTGAGGGATCATCCCGGAGCGGCTGAGGTTGTGGGAAACGAGCTCGCCGTCTTTAGCGTGGACGTGGAAGATGCGATCGCCGAGGCGGTCGATGAAGTTCTGGACCTCGACGCCCATGTAGATCAGGTTGGCCGGGTCGAAGTTGAAGCCCCATTCCTTGCGCCCGCCCATCAGCTCGACGCTGCGCACAGCCGTCTCGATGTTATAGACCAGCTCGTTGGGGTGGGGCTCGTGAGCGAATTTGACGCCGTACTCGCCAAATTTATCGAGGATCTTGCTCCAGCGCTCGACGAATTCTTCTTCCATGTCCGACCAGCCCTTCGAATAGGGCCAGGGGAAGAAGCGGCCGAAATTCTCGCAGCCGATGAAGCCGGTGACGACCGGCACCTCGAGGGCGCTGGCGGCCTGGGCGGTCTTAATCATCCGCTCCATTCCACAGCGGATCTTTTCCTCTTTGGTGCCCGGGGCGATGGCGTCGGTATCTTTCCCATACGGACCGAGCACCAACTGCCCTTCGGGATGATTGGCCAGGGCGGAAATGATCATCCCGTAGCTGTTGACCATCTTTTTCAGATTTTTAGCATTGTTCCCCTTAACGATTTCCTCAATGTCGAGATGCGGGTTGCCCGCAAAGGCCGGGATTTCGGCAGCCTCATAACCCAACCCCGAGGCAAACTTGCAGACCTCTTCCAAGGACATGTCCAGATACGTTGCGGTAAAGATTCCTATTCTCATGGTCCTGATCCTTTCTGATGTTTAAATAGATCTGGCTTACAGCTCGACTTCGTGCAACGCATCGCTGATTTTTGCCTGGCACTCAGCGGCGAACTCGAAGATGGGAAGGAGTTTTTCGTATTTGCGGTTGTTTTCGGGGTTTGGGGAGATCACTTCGATAGTCTGGTGGATCTCGTCGATTCTGGCGAAGCTGTCCCAATAGCCGCAGCCGACCGCGGCGATGGCAGCCGCGCCCAGGGCGGCGGCGTCCTGGTCGACGTTGGTTTTGAGCACCTTTGTGTTATAAACGTCGGCGAATATGCGGCGGTAGAGCGGGCTTTTACTTCCCCCGCCGACGAAGAGGATCTCATCCTCGATCTGGGTGTACTTGCGCAGCAGGTCGAGGCGCAGGCGCAGGTTCATAGCGATGCCTTCCATGGCAGCGCGGACAAGGTCGGCTTTGCCATGCTTCAGGTCCAACCCCAGGTACGCCCCGCGGATGTGGACGCTGGCGTCCTGGGAGGTGCCGCCAGCCAGGCTGGGGTTGAAGAGGAGCTTATTGGAGCCGATGGGGGCAAATTCGGCCAGGCCGTCCATCATGACGTAGGGGTCCTGGTTCGTGGTCTCCGCCTCGGCAGCCAGCTCGGTGCAGATATTCTCCTTGACCCATTTGAACGAGGTTCCGGCGGAGAAGATGCTCACCGCCGAGGTGAACATCCCTGGAATGACGTGGGCAAAGACATAGGGTTTCCGCTCAGGGTCGAGGACCGGCTGCTCGGAAGACACCGCAATCCAGGCGGAGGAGCCCAGGGAGGTATAGACGCGGCCGTCCTTGATGTTTTTGGCACCCAGCGCCATGCAGGAGTTGTCCACGCCGCCGCAGACCACTTTCACCTCCGGGCTCAATCTCAGGTCCCAGGCGGCCTGGGGGGTCAACGTACCCAGGATTTCGGTCGAGGGCACGATCTCGGGGAAGAGGTCGGGGGAGATCCCGCTGGCGGCGATGAATTCAGGCTGGTAGCGCCACTCTTTGAGGTTGTAGACTCCGCACCCCGAGGCGTAGGAGAAGTCCGTTTTGGCCACGCCTGTCAGCTTGAAGTTGATGTAATCCTTGGTCCCCAGGATCTTATCAATTTGGGCAAACATCTCCGGCTCGTTGTTCCGGTACCACATGATCTTGAAGATCGTATAGCAGGCGGCAGGGAAGCCGTTGCCGGTAGTCAGGTACCAATCGGTCGGGTCGACGCGGGTGAAGAAATCGGCGACCTCCTTTTGAGCGCGGATATCTGACCAGATCGGCGTGGCGTCGCGGACGAGCTGGCCGTTTTTGTCGATCGGGACGGCTCCCAGGCTGTGTCCGGAAATCGCCAGGCATTTGATGTTCTCAGGTGTTTCGTCGCTTTTTTGGAGCAACTCCTGAGTGCTCTCTACCACGGCGCGCCACCAGTCCTCGGGGCACTGCTCGTGCCAGCCAACCTGGGGGTAGTAGGTGTCATAAGGGACAAATGCCGTTGCCAGGCATTTCCCATCTACATTGTACAAAGAAGCCTTGTTCCCCCCGGTGCCCAGATCGAATGAAATGATTTTTATGCTCATGGTTCTTCCGTTTCTCCCTGGTAGGATACGAATCAGACAGATAACGCGACTGAACTGGATTTCGCTTCGTTGAGGATCATTTTTGCGCTCCTCAGGTTGACCCCAAAGCGCCGGGCTCCCTGGCGGTACATCTCCAGCAGGGTGTCCAGACTGCGGATCCCGCCTGAAGCTTTGATCTGGATGCGGTCGCCGACGACCGACTTGATCAGCCTGACGTCGTCGATGGTGGTGCCGCGGTCTGTCCAGCCGGTGCTGGTCTTGACGAATTGGGCTCCCGCATCCACACAGATCTCGCAGGCCGTGCAGACTTCGGCGGTGCTGAGATAGGGGACTTCAATAATCACCTTCACCGGTAGGCCACCGGTAGCCTGGACTACGGCGCGGATATCCTCGCAGACGGCGGAAACCTCCCCGGAGCGGAGCAGGCCGATGTTCATGACCATATCGATTTCCGCGCAGCCGAGGGAAACGATGTCTTTAGCCTGGATGACCTTCAAAAATGTCGGGTCCGAGCCGGAAGGGAAACTCACATTCCCGCACACCTGGATGCGAGTCTGGCCTTTGAGCAGATCGAGGACGTAGGGTAGAAAGCAGTGCAGGACGGTGACATGGCCGATATCGTAGTCCCTGGCGGTTTTGACCATTTCCTGAATGTCTCCCTTGGAGCTGTACGTTCGCACGCAGGAACAATCCAACAATCCGGCAATATGACCTACAGTTAGAATCATAGCGGATACAACCTTTTTAGATTTTTGATTGAAAAAGTATTGTTTATCCCGGAAAGAACGGGAGATTATTGATCTGGAATTGGCACCAGGGGAAATCCTGTAATCCTGTTACTACAACCTATTATAGTAGAAAAAGAGCAGAATACAATAGCCCGACCCGAGGGGTATCTGTCCCAAAGCTGGTAGGTTTTGAAAAAAGAGCAAGCTCGCGGTACTATGGTAGTTGCCTAGACCGCCAGAGTAACCGGAGAGCTTGCCATGTCCATTGTCCTCCTGCAACTGCCCGAAGTCAAGTACAGCCAA
>DATKLX010000030.1:0-37225 GCA_035542155.1 Anaerolineaceae bacterium | reverse complement strand
ACAGTGGTGGGGTCGTTCCGATTGGCAGTACTTGACTTCAGGCAGTTGCAGGAGGACAATGGACATGGCAAGCTCGCTTGTAAGAATGATTTTGGCGAATCTATCTTACTGCGAGCTTGTTCTTTTTTCAAAACCTACCAGCCTTTGGACAGATACCTTTTTTAGAACCTGCGATTGACCTGTTTCCTTTAAACTTACCATTAATGAAAACGTGACGTGGAATTGTACCAGATCACCCTACTTTTTGCCAGTAATTTTTATTAGATTTTTGTTTTTTCCTTGATGTATGATGCACTTACTTGACGTGCAGCGTACCCTTCATCCCCGCATCCAGGTGGCCGGGTACTGTGCAAACGACCTCATAATCTCCAGGATTGCTGGGAGAAGTAAAGGTGACCGTCTGTGACGCGCCGGGATCGAGAGAAAACTTGGCGATCTGCTGGCCGGCATTTTCATCCGCCAGGGGTGGGGTGACAGGTTGCATCATCAGAACCCAGTCATGCTTGACCGACCCTTTATTGTCGATGGTGAGTGAAATTGTCTGACCGGCGGGCACGGTCCATTCCGCGGGGTCAAATTTGAAGTCCGACATCGTCGTTTTGATGTTGTTCGAAGTACCGCCAGAGCTGGAACCACCCCCGCCGCAAGCGGATAATACCACCGTCAAAACGAGAGCCAAGACCATAATTACTGAGAATTTGCGCATGAGATATCCTCCCGAAATCAGATTATTTGTACTTCTTCGATGAACATAATCAATGTCTCTTGCTAATAGTGTAATATTTCTCAAAGATTTTTGCAATCATCATTTGGAATGATTTTCCCCCTCATCCTTGAAAAAAAGTAATTAGTGAACAGTGATCAGTCTTTGGATATCTCATCCTTTGGGTTATTTGAAAACAGGCCCTGAGCAACCAGGAAACTTTTCTCTGCTTTCGCTTTTTACTGATAGCTCTGCAAAATCGTCAAAATGATATCCGCATAGTAATAGCCTACGTCCTTGGGGCCGTAGTACCGCAGTGCTTCCCGGATATCACCATATTTTCCCAACAGGCCAGCCAGCAACTTCGTCCCATACGCAACATTGTATTCAGGATCTTTGAGTTCCTGAATCGTCGGTCTGGCTGAGAAACAGGGGCCATTGGGGCACATAAATTCCGCAGCCAGGCCGTCGCGGGGCATGACCTGCAGCAATCCCACTGCCCCACTCTTGGAATACGCCTCCGGGTTGCCGCCGCTTTCCTGGACCATCACCGATGCGACCAGGTTGGGATCCAAACCGTTTTCTCTGGCATAGTGGGTGATCAAACTACACCATTTCATTACCTTTTCAGGAAACTTTTCACTCACCGAGCACTCTCTGGGATATTCATTCCCTGATGGAACGGCCGCTTTCGCCTCCCCTACTACCTGCGGAGCCGTTTCCTGAGACTGGGGTTGAACCGGATCGGCTGAGGTCGATCGTTCTGCATTCACAATCGCCGGCTGGAGCAGTGTTTCAGGGATCTGCATCTGAGAGGACATAAAAACGCCCAGAATCACGATCAAAACACATCCCATCAGCGCAGCGGGGAGAATCGCAGATTGTGCGCGGGTCATAATCATTTCATTTTCCCTCGACAGGCAGTCAAATAAACGTTTTCAGAAGTGACCCTATTATAGCACTAATGTTCTAATTTTCAAGGGACCTTTTTCAGAAGAGATGCGTACCTGCATCGCCAGACCCCATTCCGTATTGGAAGGGTCGAAACCTCCGGCATTGGCTTCCGCAGATGGCTGATAAATCTTGACCGATTCGATCACGGAGTATTGGCAGGATTAACCCGATAAACGATATAGACCCCAAAATCGGACTCGGTATGGCGATGGTCCAGGTCGAACCAGGTGGAATCCAGTTTCCGGTCATCCAGCACAGATTGGATGGTTTGTCCAAAGGCAGGGCTTACCACGATAAAGGCTCGCGTAAAAGGCCTTTTGTTCTGTTTTGGCAGATAATAGGCTGAAGGGGATATTCCATAGTAAAGGGCATAATATTGCAAAGGCGCATCCACAGGGGAAGCGATGACGATCATATCCCCCGGGCGAATCACATCAGATAGATGTTGAGCTGTGGCTTGAACGTCGCTATGATCCAATTCAAAGGTTGGGAGCAAGTGGGTTGTCTTTTGAAGGGTAAAAAGATAAAGACCCAATAATAACAATCCGCTCAATCCCAGCGCGATCCGATTTTGAAACCGAAATGGTCTTGCGACGAATTGAATCAAACCGGTCCACCCTGCACTTGCCCATATCATCACCCAGGGAAGTAGAAAAACCCAGACCTTCGCCTGGTGATCCGGCTTCTGGACGATCAATGCCAGGACGATCCAGATCAATGTTGGAATTTGGGTAGGGACCCTGTAACGCGAGATCTGCTGATGGAATACCAGTGATAATCCTGATCCGATCATCACCAGAATACCGAACCAGGAAGGAAGCCCGGTCCACCACGCGTCCCAGGTATTCATCCACCCAGCGACATGATGGTTAAGAAACTCATGCCAGGGCAAGGGCTGAACAAATTTATTCCCAAAAAAAGCTTCTGGCCCTGAAACGGTCAAGATTGGGGTGTAAAGCAAGCCGGTGAGCAAAGCGGTAGCCAGGCCGGCGATGAACCAGTAGCGAAAGAAGACCTTCCTGGTTGGATAGTCGCTCATTTTGTTTCCCACCAGCCCGGAGACAAGCATCCACAGGAAAATCGCGCCGGCAGGATAAATCATAATAGGTAAAGTAAAAAAACCCAGAGATAGAAAGACAACGAAGAGAATCCAGACAAAGCGGTTGCGGTGGTCGAGTAGATAAGCTCCAGCCCAAAATGCCAGTAAAGCGAACAGCGTGAGAACCATATATCCCCTGGCATTATTGGAATAACCGATCAATAAATCCGACTGAGCCGCGAAACATGCGCTGATCAAGGCTACCGGGATTGAGTACAACCGCCGCGCTATTAGGTACACTGCGAAAACAACGAGAATGCCCGCAATGAGAACCGGAATCCTCACAGCCCAGGGCTGGTTCCCAAATAATCGGGTAGATAAAAATACCAGTATCGTGTGAAATACATGGTTATTGGGGAGATGATAATCACTCAGCACAGTCCAGAACGACTTCGAAGCGAAGGCGACATAGGTATAGGCTTCATCATAGTTCATCCGCCCAGAAAGGTTATAAAGGCGCAGCCAGCAGGCTGGCAACAACAGGGCTACAGCAAGTAGACATTCCTTTTTGTCCGCCCAAAACAGGCTGAATGAATGAAAAAACACTCGAAAATCGGCCCTTAAGAGGATCAAGCGTGCCGAAAATCTAAGGTCGGCCTGGCTCACCCAGCTCTGAGCAGCCTGTCGTTTGGCTAAAATCAATACACCTGAAGCCATGCACACGCCGCCGAAGAAAAAGGCCGCTCCACGCAAGGATGTATATAAATCTGATGTAAAGGGCCTGGCATCACCATCCAGTGCGATCTGGTTAGCCATGGACCTCAATAAGGGATATGGCAATAGAAAAAATGCGAACAATAATAACGCTGCTCCCCAAAGGATGAGGCATCCCAAAATGACAGCGAATAACACTCTTCTATTCATTCATTCTTCCAGAAATGGTTCGTTTTTTTGCCTGGACTGGATAATTATACAGTATGCCATACACCAACATGAAAGTATGGATAAATTCATCGTGCAAACCGGCCTGCTCCCCGATCCCACCCCCGCAGTGCTGTCCGGCTCCTGCCCCATGACGAATAGAAAAGGGTTGACATGAACCAATACATTCGTTATAATCTCGTTCGTTGATCTTCTTTGACAACTGAGATGCGGGTGTAGTTCAATTGGTAGAACGCTTCCTTGCCAAGGAAGAGGTCGTGGGTTCGAGCCCCATCGCCCGCTCTAGAGATTGCAGATTGGACGGTGCTGATTGGAATTCCTATCAGCATTTTTTTTCGAAACCCCCCAATCATCAATCGACAATCTCCGGTTCCTTGGCGACGTGGCCAAGTGGCAAGGCAAGGGTCTGCAAAACCCTCATCACGGGTTCAAATCCCGTCGTCGCCTCTCAGAAAAAGGACGCCTGTACAGGCGTCTATTTCTTCCATAATCTAAAAACTTCATGCGAAACCGAAACCCGCTGTATGCCGGTGTTGTGGTCATTCTGGCAATCATCTCCCTCATCCAGGCATATCATTCGCTGAATGATTACGCTCGTTTTCTCCGTATGCCGCTCTGGCGCATGCGCAACATGACCTCCTTCGAGCGGAGCGCCCAGATCTTCCTGGGCGATCGCGCCGCTGCCTTTATGTCTTTTTTGGATTCCAACATTCCAGAGAATGGTACGGTCACGGATGTTCCTCATGAGGGAGGGTTTTCCCGGCAAAATGTCCTTCAATTTTATCTAGGGCCGGACCGGAAAATCGTCTCCTGTGGCGAAGGCACTCCCCAGGCAAATAGTTGCATTGCCCAACCCAATACGTTCGTCCCTTCCATCAACGATTTTCCCCCAGCCTCCACAGTCAAGGATAAGTTGCTGGTTCCGTATCCACCGAACGAAAACGGCTATCAGGGTCTGTACGTTCCCAATGGTTACCACCCCGCCCAGAATGCCGAGCCGCAGGTAACGCAATTTCACCCCATCCTTACCCTCCTCATGGATCTCGCTGTCATTGCAGCGATCTGGATCTTGGGTTTCTTAATTACCTGGCTCTTCTATGCCAGGCTGAACCTACAGGATACCCTGATCTTCGCATTCCCTCTCGGATTAGGCTTCCTGACCTGGGTGTTATTCATCACCTCCTGGATCGGGATCCCATTCACTTTTCCTTCTGTTCTCATCGCCTATCTCTGCCTCACAATCCTGCTCATTGCAGTTCATGCCATCCGCGGGTGGACCTCCATTCCACCTTTCAGGGTGAACCTGGATTCTATCCGGGGTAGATTTCGAAACCTTGGTGGGTTTGCCCTTTTTGGTATAGCTGGTCTGGTAGCCCTGGGGATCAGCGCTGCGATTTTATCTGTGGGGCGAGGGTATTCGCTGTATGACGATCTGGCGATTTGGAGTCTGAAAGGGTATGTGATTGCTGATGGGCAGACCATTTTCGCCGCAGGACAGGCCAGCGGCCATGGATTGGCCTATCCTCTAAACCTCTCCATTGCGGCGGCAATTTTCCGATTACTGGATGGAGATTCGCTGCCGGGTTCAAAACTGGCCTATATCGTGGTCATCGGTACTCTATTTTGGGCCTGTTTCCGGTTCTGGAAAAAGTTTTCCGTTTCAAACGATGCGGCCATCATGGGGCTTTTTGCATTGATTTCTGTGCCAGTCATTTACCAGCATGCGACCTTCGGGTACGCCAACCTCCCATTCACGGCGTACCTGGTCCCCGGGGTATTGTGGAGCACAGTTGGTTTACTGAATGCGGATCCTCGGTCTCTTCGCCTGGGAGGATTGATGCTCGCTTTCGCCGGGTGGACTCGGCCGGAAGGGATCGTATTTGCGATCGCGCTCATGGTCGGCTTGATCCTCGTCCATTGGGCCCGGAAACAAAAAATACAGGGGATGGCCGGTTGGATCGCCTGTCTGGCCATCCCCGGGATCTGGCTGATCTTCAGCCATTCTTATGTCAGTCAGGATCAGGCCGGGAACTCATTTCGGGCCATGCAAAGCGCATTTTGGGTGGGGGATCTGGGGCTCAGGTCGCTTGCTGCCATGTTTGATTTTGGGCGGCAATCCTTTTTGGATGTAAATAATTGGGGAGTTTTACTGGTAACCATGCTTCTTTTCATTGCCATTACTGTACCCAGAATGTACCAGGTTCCCCAAAAGGCGCCTGTTTACCTGTTGGTGATCGCAGTGATCAGTTTTCTCTTTCCCGTTTTCCTGTTTTACATCGCAGCATTTCGGGAAAGCGATTTTGATACATTTTTGTTGTATGGGTTTGACCGCGCATTTTTCCCGGCGATCTTTTTTCTGGCCTTGCTCGCGGTTCTTTGCGCCGATTTTGCAACCCGAGCCAGCAACAGGCCGGATGCCAATTCTTAGGGATGGCCAATTTTCAGCTCAGCGCCCCAATCGAGCCCGCTGTGCCAGGAGCGCTGCCTCTACCCGGTTGCGCACCTGCAACTTTTACAGATGTGCTCGTTCAAACCTTTTTTCCCCGCTGCGATTTCGTTGTATAAGCCCCCTGGTCCATCAACTGCCCGTATGGTGCTCCAGGGTTGGAAAGTCTAAGCACTCTCCGGAATGCACCTTAAAAATATTGTTGATTAAATCCCGCCCGGATACCCCTTTCAGCACATAGGCGCATATTCCGGCCTTGGCGGCGCCGATAATATCATCTTCCGCAGCGGATGAGGTCAGGGCGATGATGCGGGTCTCGGGGAAGGTAGAAGTCAGCACCCAGGCCGCGCTCAAGCCTCCTCCAGGCAGGCCCAGGTCGAGTAAAAGGATATCCGGTTTGAGATGTTCGGTCAGGTAAATCGCTTCTTTCGCGGTTCCTCCCTGGCCGACCACCGCGAAATCGTCTATCTTGGAAAGCACTTCGATCACTGCCTCCCGAAAGAGCGTGTGATCGTCGATAATCACAATTCTGATTTTATGATCCATTGGATGAATCCTCATTCATGAGTGGAATCTTTGCCCGAATCAATCTGCCTTTCCCTGGAGCGCTTTTAATCCAGACCTCGCCGCCCAGGCTGTTTACCCGGTCCTGGATCCCACTCAAACCCAGGTGAATGTCCTGGTTAATCTTCTCGGGAATTCGGGTCCTTTTTGTTTTTCTGCAATCTTTATCCCTCTGGCTGCGGCCAGGCCGGCTCGATCCATTTCGTGTACCCGTGTTTTTCCACCCCATAAACCCGTCCATGGGAAGGCATGGAACACCCGGGGTCGTCTTCAATATCGACACGGGTCTCGTACGATCCAACCGGGGTAAACCCGATCTGTCCGTCTCTGCACACCCAGGCTTCAACCAGGTATGGGTACTGCTCCGAATCGTCCCCGGCGCGCAGCTTTAACGGGCCCCACGAGACGGTGACAATGTTCCCGTTGCGCCGCGCTGAAACTCCGGTCAGCGGGCCATAATAAGGCGATGAGGGCAGGCGTACGGTTTCTGGCGGGATGGGCTGGACGGTCATCACATCCCCTTTGATCTTCATCAGGTCTGCCTTGACCCAACAGGGGTTTCTCCCGCCGATGGCCTGGATCTCGATCCACGTCCCGGTTTCATTCCGTCCGATAATTTCCAGGTTGCTCCCGCCGAGCAGGCCGTATTTATAGAGGTAAGGCTCGCCAGGCCCGTAGCGGCAGTTGGCCTGCACCACAATCACTTCACCGCGCAGCTTCACGTAGGTCGGCGCCAGGGTGAGTGTTGGCGTCTGGCTGGGAGGAGTGGTTTCCGTCAGGGTAGGAGTTTTATAGGCCGGAATCGCTGTCACTGTCAGCGTCGCCGTTTCAGATGGTCCGGATGTGTTCGTGATGGTGATCGTTGGCCGTGCGTTGGTTGGTGTGATTGCCAGGGTTGGATTTGAACCGATGGTTGACATGCACGCGGATAGCCCCTGGCAGATGAACGTCAACAGAAGGATATGGTGCGCGGTTCTCATGGGAGAAATTATACTGCGCGCATGACCACAATTATAGTTCCCGAGATCCCGATCACCATTCGGACAGGTTCCAGATCTCCGGCTCCGAAGACCCCGCCTCTACCCCGATCTCGGCAAAGATCACCACTGCTCTCTTGAGAAACTCCATCGACCGCTCCTTTTCCCCCAAATCGTGATACAGATCAGCCAGGGTGTTCAACAGGGCGGCCTCGTGGTGACGGTCGCCAAGAGCGCTGCACAGCTCGAGCGCGCTTTCTGCCAGGCGAATCGCCTCGCCCAAAGCACCCTCATCGCGCCGCACCAGGGACAGATTGTTCAACGCCGCAATCTGGATGCGTGGATCTTCGATTCTCCGCGCGATCTCCAGGCTTCGTTCGAGGTGGTATTCCGCGCTTTCGTTCTCGTTGCGTCCTCGCGCCAGGATCCCCAGCACGTTGTACGCTTCCGCGAGAGGCCTGGGATCGCCGCTTTCGCCGGCCAGTTCCGCCTGGTGTAAGGCTTTCTCTGCCAGCGCCTGGGCTTCCTCAGCTTTTCCCTGGCGGTGAACGGTGTTTGCCCATTCGCCATACAGGCGCGCGAGCTCATGACTCCCTGCGGTCAGATGTTCCTGCGCAGCCTGGTAATGGCTTATCGCCAGGTCCCAGTTTCCACAGCGCTGGTGCACGATTCCCAGCTTGAGCTCGAGCCGCCCGATTGCTTTCTCCTCGGCCATGGCAGCCGCGGTCTCGTAACGGTTGATAGCGGCCGGGTATTCGCCCAACAGTGTGCGCATGTCCCCAATCGCTTCGTTCAAACCGGTCGCCTGGGTATGGCCCAGCGCCAAGGCCGATTCGTAATACAGGGCCGCCTCAGCGTTCGCGTACAACCGCTGTGCTCTGGCCCCAGCCCGCTCGAAATAATTCGCCGCCGTCTCCTCCTGCCCGGCCATCTGGAAGTGGACGGCGATCACCCCTGCCAGGGTATCCGGATCCCTGCGCCCGTGGGATTGTTCCACCAGAGCCTCAGCGACGCGGCGGTGCAGCAGCCGCCGTCGCGTCAGGCTGGCCTCTTCATATACCAGCCCGCGCAGCGGCTCGTAGGCAAAATCGTAGAATATCTCCATTACTGGCTGGCTTTCCGGCCTCTCTGCCCGTTCCCCCCGCTCGCGGATCAGACCTTCGGCCAACAATTTTTCCATCCCTGTGACAGTCTCCAGCTCACTGCGGCCGCTGGCTACGCGAAGTGTGTGGAAGTCGAAGGAACGCCCAATTACTGCCGCGGTGGTCAACAATTGCTGTCCGGTCTCATCCACGCCGCGCAGCCTCGAGTGGAGCAGCTCGCGGATTGTATAGGGCAACTCCCACTCTTCTTGCCGGTTACCACCCCCTTCCTCCACGGCCTTCAGGTATTCCACCACAAAAAATGGCAGCCCCTCCGACTTGAGATACAACCGCTCCGCCAGGCCGCTCGAATTCCCGCTCAAACCGCTTAACCCGGCCGCCTGCACCAGCAAGGCTACGTCGGAGGGTTTGAGCCGCGGCAGTTGCATGTGCACCCCACGGTGGTCGCGGGCAATTTCCGCGATCAGCCTGCTCAGCATCCCTTCCCCCCGCCAGGCCGTAATGATCAGGATGGGATGGCCGTGCAGCCGGCGAGCGAGATA
Source organism: Anaerolineaceae bacterium (assembly GCA_035542155.1). Taxonomy (GTDB): domain Bacteria; phylum Chloroflexota; class Anaerolineae; order Anaerolineales; family Anaerolineaceae; genus DATKLX01. The sequence goes on along the minus strand of DATKLX010000030.1, from coordinate 27,955 downwards.
TTGGACCAGCTCCAGGGTGGCCTGGTCAGCCCACTGCAGATCATCGAGAAAGAGGATCCCTGGAACGGCGCCTTCCAGAAGGCAGAAAAGCATCTGGCGCAGCCCCTCGAAAAAAAGCGCCTGGGCTCCAGGCCCATCTTCGCCGGCTGGGATCGACAGGCCAGGGTACAGGCTGCGTAGATCCGGAAAGAGGCGCGCAGCTTCCATCTTCCAATGCTCCGGCAGGGCGTCCAGTTGCGCGTGGATTTTCGCTTTTTCCCCGCTTCGACCCGAATCCACACCCTGTCCGAGTCGCGAGAGCAGCCCTCCAACCGCCTCGATGATCGGTCCATAGGCGATGCGGGTTTCCCCTTCGTAACAGCGCCCTTCTAGCGCCTGCGCACCGCGAGCCTGGGCAGTTTTAACCAGCTCCTCGACGAGGCGGGTTTTCCCGATGCCGGCTTCCCCGTTGATAGCGACAAAATATCCTTCCGCGGCCTCGCCCTCGTAAGCGCTCAGCAGGGTAGACCAGGGAAGAGACCGCCCTACCAGGGGCAACTGGAGCAGAACCTGGGCCTCTCCAGACGCAGCAATGGCCGCCGGTATCGCCGGAACGACCGGAATGCGGGCTCTTTCAGGTGGCACAAGCTGGTTCTCCACGATCATTTGATACAACCGCGTCGTCTCTTCGAGCGGAGCGACCCCCAATTCTTTTTCGAGGATGCGTATGCACTCCCGGTACTGCCGCAGGGCCGTGGTGCGTTCCCCTTTCCAGGCATGAAGCTTCATCAACTGCCGGTGCGCTTCTTCTTGCAGGGGATCCAGCGCCAGCCACCTGCGGGCGTAATCGATGGCGGTGGCATACTCTCCCCGGCTAGCCTGGCCCTCTACCAGCCGCTCGAATGCCCCGGCCAGGTCCCGGCGCAAATCTTCGCCCTGGTAAAACTGCCAGTCATTAAACTCGGCGCTATCACGCAGGCTGAACCCGGCCATAAAATCGCCCTGGTAAAGAGCTGCGGCCTCCTCTAAAGCCCGCAGGCAGTCACCACAACGATCCTCCTCCCCCGGGGTATATTGGCGGCTCTCGAACAGCTTTTGTCGGAACTGGAGCACATCGCAGATGATGTTCGCTCCCTCTCCCAGGCTGATCGTTTCCCAGGTCGTTTCCAGAGTGGACTCATCCAGGGCATGGCGCAGCACCGATAACGTACGTCTTAAGGCTGCGCGGGCATTTTCCGGCTCGTAATCTGGCCAGAGCAGCGTCGATAGGTACTCCCGCGAATGGGCTTTGCCGGATAAAACCAGATACGCCAGCAGAGCTATCGCCTTCCGAGTGTCCATCTCGACGGTCTCGTGATCACGTACTAAACGGGGAGAACCCAGCAGGTATAATTCCAGATGAGCCACTTGGATCCCTCCTCTCCAGTATTAATTACCATTTTACTCCATATTTCCTCCAATGTTACCACAAAACTCTCCAGCATCTTTCTCGTAACGCTGGCTCTTTGGGATCCGCCGTGGTATGTCCCCTCTTCACGCGTATTCCCCATGAACCGTAACGATTAGGTCCATTGGGATTTTCCGTGATGGATCATTCCACGGAGATTCCGAAAGAACCAACGATTAAAGAACAGACCCCAAGAGTTTTCGAAACCCTTGGGGTCTGTTCTTTCGGGATCAGGCCGCATTTGTTTAGATGGAACGGGATAGCTGCAAGGCGTGGAACCAGTTCCTGACCAACCGGATTGGGCGAGCATCTTTCTTTGGCCTGGGCCCGGGTTCGACAAAATCCTCTTTTTTCCAGCTCCGCGCATCTTGCCGCCAAAGCCCCTCGGCCTTTTCTCTCGTCAGTAAAATCACCGCATATGGGTTCATTCCTACCTCCAGATTTTTTTCATCGCCGGACAAATGGATGGCGCTCAGGCCATCTCTAACAATTCTTTTTCGGGTAAAAAATCGGTCGCCTTACCCCGGCTGTATTCCAGCGCGGTGCGCACGATCTCTGAATACGTCGGGTGAGCATGGATCAAATCTGCTACCTGGTCGATCGGGGTTTTCAAGGTAATCATATTGGCCAGCTCCTGCATCATTTCCGAAACCCCATGCCCGATTGTCTGGGCGGCTATAACACGGTTGTCCTTCACCCAGATTTTCAAAAAACCTTCGCCAAACCCTTCGATCCTGGCCCGCAGGTTTGCTGAAAAGGGTACCTTATATACCTCGGCTTCGCCCTGGGAAGAGGGCGCATGGCCTACCGAAACGATTTCAGGGATCGAATACACTACCGCCGGGATCACATCGTAACGCATGACCCGTTCCGGCTCCTTTGCCGTGCGCATGATGTTCTCCGCGCAGATGATCCCTTGCTGCATGCCCACGTGGGCCAGGATCGATTTTCCAGTGGCATCGCCGATCGCCCAGACGCCCGGCACGCTGGTGCGAAGCTGGTCGTCGACGCGGATGCCAGTGTCGGTGTAATCGATTCCCAGGCAGTCGAACATTTCTTCTTGTATAACCGGCTTGCGCCCGATCGCGATCAGCACTGCCTCCGCTGCCACCTCGACCGTTCTTCCGCTCTCGCGCTCTTTCGCACGCACGATCCCCTGCTCGACCCCCGTCACCTGGTGCCCGGTCATAATTCTGACGCCGTTTTCCCGATACAGCCCGGTCAGAGTCGCCGATACTTCTGGATCCATCATCGAAAGGATGCGGTCGAGATACTCGATCACTGTCACTTCGCTGCCCAGGTTCGAGAAGATAGTCGCGAACTCCATCCCAATCACCCCACCGCCGACGATCGTCAGGCGTTTGGGCAGCTCGCCGATCCCGATCAGGCGGTTGCTGCTCACCACGAAGGGGTTGTGCGGATCGATGAAGTAGGGGATCAGCGGCTGAGAACCCGTCGCCAGAACGATATGGTCTGCCTCGATGCGGGTTTCTTCACCGGTATAGTGCATCTGGTATCCGTCCAGGTCCAGCTTCCCCGACCGAATTTTTACCTCTCCTGGGCGGATCACCGAAGCTTCACCCAGGTACACGTCCACGCCGTGGGCTTCGAGCAGCTCGGTCACCTCTTGCCGTGACTTGAGGATGACCTCATCCCTCCGGGCCGCGACAGCTTTGAAATCCACCTGGACGTAGTCAACCATCACACCGTATTTCGCCGCTTCGCGGACTGTCCGCGCCACTTTGGCTGCCTCAATCATGGACTTGCTGGGAGTGCAGCCCCAGTTAGTGCAGATTCCGCCTATGTAGTCGCGTTCGACCACGGCAACTTTTGCTCCCAGTTGCGCCAGGCGAACCGCGCAGGTATGTCCAGCGGGGCCGGCTCCAATCACGATCGCGGCATAGTGTGTCATTATTTCCTCCAGGTTTTACGGTGGCAGTTTTTCATGCCTCCGCCGCAGGTCTTTGCTCAATTACATATCCGATTCTATCGGCCTATCATTCTCTAATCGTTACGTGCAGCGTTACACTCTGATGAAAAGCGTGATCCCCGGGTCAAAAATGTATATAATTAAGATTGAAATTTGCTGGTTATGAACTTCACAGGCCGTCGATTTCTCTTCCCGCCTTAAGGCCGTAACGCATCCCGTAACGCTGCTCGTACACCTGCCTTGTAGAATAGCATTACAGGTGGATAGAACGGTAAATCTTCAGACTTGCCACGATCCATTTTGAGGAACCTATGTCTTCTGTCCGATCCATTTTTCAGCGAACTTGGCGCTCCCTCACCCACAGTGGCGAGTCCCCTGAATCCCATCCGGCGCCATCTCTGGCGGTGGATGACCGGGTGCGCCAGTCGCGCGCAGTGGAAGTCGATATCCCCGCGAACGATCCTCTCCTGGCCTATTTCCTCACCACTTCCGGAGCGGTTGATGTGGACCGCCTGGATTTGGAATCCCCTACCCTGGCTAAATTAAAGGAAGCCGGCTTTAAAATTACCCTCCCCCTGATCAGCCAGGGTGAACTGATCGGCCTCCTCAACCTCGGCCCCCGACTGAGCGAGCAGGAATACTCCACCGACGACCACCGCCTGCTGCACAACCTGTCGATCCAGGCCGCTCCGGCTCTGCGCGTGGCCCAGTTGGCCCGCCAGCAACAGGCTGAAGCCCTGGCGCTCGAGCGGCTCGAGCAGGAGATGCGGGTGGCCCGTATTATCCAGCAAACCCTGCTCCCCAAAGAGCTGCCCTCGATCCCGGGCTGGCAGGTGAAGGCTCACTGGCAGCCAGCTCGCGCGGTCAGCGGCGATTTCTATGACTTCATCTATTTTCCCGACGGCCGATTGGGCCTGGTGATCGGAGACGTCACCGATAAAGGTGTACCTGCGGCGTTGGTCATGGCCACCACCCGCAGTATTCTGCGCGCCGTCGCTGAGCGGCTGGGTTCTCCCTCCGAAGTGCTTGGCGAGGTCAACAATCTGCTCTGCCCGGATATTCCCCATAACATGTTCGTCACTTGCCTGTACGCCATCCTGGATCCTTCCAGCGGAAGGTTCCAGTTTGCTAACGCCGGCCACAACCTGCCCTCGCTGTGCGACTGGCGCGGGGTCAGCGAGCTGCAGGCTACCGGCATGCCGCTGGGTTTGCTGGAGGACATGGAATATCGCCAGGAGGAGGTCACCCTCACCCCGGGCGCTCGCCTGGTTCTCTACAGCGACGGTCTGGTCGAGGCTCATAACCCTCAGGGTGCGATGTTCGGTTTTCCTCGCCTTCACGCCGAGCTGGAGTGCCTATCCGAAAACCAACCCTTGATTGCCTTGCTCCTCCAAAAGCTGGAAGAATTTACCGGCTCGGACTGGGAACAGGAAGATGATGTTACTTTTGTAACCCTAGAATATCGAGAGAAACACGTGAACAATCCTGATCAAACTCAAAAATCCAACCAGGCCGCTCAGGATACCTCCCCGGGGGATGGAGAACCGATCGAGTGGAAAACCCTCGCCGATTTCGACGTACCCAGCCAGCCTGGCAATGAGCGCCTCGCTATGAATCAGGTAGCCAGCGCTGTCCAGGAGTTGAGCCTCGAAGTGAGCCGCCTTGAGCGGCTCAAAACCGCCGTGGCCGAAGCAACGATGAACGGCATGGAACACGGTAACAAATATCGCCCTGACCTGGTCGTCCACATCTCAGTGGCCCAGGCGCCGGGCTTGCTCTCCGTTCAAATCAGTGATCATGGCGGCGATCAACCTATCCCGCACACGGAAGTCCCCAATCTGGAAGCAAAATTGGAGGGGAAGCAATCTCCTCGTGGCTGGGGTCTTTTCTTGATCGAGAACATGGTCGACGAGATGCACGTCACTGCCGATGAGACCCATCATACGGTCGAGCTGATTATGAAATTGAATGGAGGCCAGGATGACAACAAAACCGTTTAGCGCTGAGTTGCATCCCTTCCCGGGTCTGGTCGTGATCGACCTGCGGGGAGAAATCAACGCTTTTGCGGAGAAATACCTGAACGATACATTTTCCGCTGCTGAAGCCAGTAATCCTGCCGCGATTTTATTGAATTTTAAAGACGTTCACTACATGAACAGCACCGGTATCGCCCTGATCGTCGGGTTGATGTCGCGAGCCAGAAAAAACCACCGTGGCCTGGCGGTGTCCGGTTTGAGCGACCACTACACAGAAATCTTCAAAATCACCCGCCTTTCAGATTTTATGACCATCTATCCCGATGAAACCGCTGCGCTTTCCGCGATGTTTCCGCAAGACCAATAAACCTGGTTGATTGTATGCCCGGCCTTATTAATTCTGCCAGTGATTGAAGAGTAAGGAGATTGAGCCATGTCTAAAGTAAACGTGAATATGAACGCCCGTCCAGTCGAAAAAAATGCCTTCGTGATCGATATCGTCGGAGAGGTGAATTCCTTTGCCGAGAATTCATTGATGGATGCCTACACGGAAGCCAGCTCGGCGGGCGCGAAAGCTATCATTCTGAACTTTAGCGGCCTCGATTACATGAACAGCTCCGGGATCGGCCTCCTGGTCACGCTCCTCATCCGTGTCAAGCGCCAGGGCCAGCGCCTGCTGGCCTGCGGCTTGAGCGATCATTACCGCCAGATCTTTGCTCTGACCCGCCTGAACGAAGCCATTTTGGAATTTCCGGACGAGCAGGCAGCCCTGGCAGACCTGTAAAGGAAGGCAGGTTTCAGATAAGCCATACTGGTATTCGATTACAAGTGGAGGAGGTTCGGTATGGAAAGTCCATCGTCGCAAAGCTCACCAGACAAATTTCGCTCTGACAAAGAGAGCCAACCGGAACGGGAGTCTTACCCTGCTCAGGATGTGAGCGGGCGCAGCGTCGACAGCGCCTGGGCTCAGCCGGTTTCCCGCCTGCGGGTGGAAAACGTTCCTCAGGGTCTGACTGACATCAACGTCCGTGATCATCAGGTGGTGAACCCAACCCATGGCTTTGGCCAGATGTGGCAGAAGACGTACCACGTTCGCCTGAGCGGCGTTAAGATCACACCGGCCGAGGTCATGCGTTACTGGAAGGCCAGCTTCCCCGCGCTCCAACCACCTGGAAATCACTTCTATCCATCCCTCGCCGGGATCCAGCCCGGCGAAATCCTGATGATTAACGCGCTGTTGCCTGTCTTTCCCGACACCCCCGGCATCATCCCCATGACCAGTGGGGTTATGGTCCTCTATTCGGACGATACCACCTTTACGGTGATGACCCCCCAGGGTTTCCCCGAATCGGGCTGGAACACGTTTTCGACCTTTGAGGAAGATGGGGTCACCATCGCCCAGATCCAGTCCCTGGCCCGCGCCAGCGATCCCGTCTACGAGTTCGGTTTTCGCCTGATGGGCGGTTCGGGCATGCAGGAAAAAACCTGGCGCCACGTCCTGACCTCTCTCGCCCGGCAATTCGGTGTCAGCGGCTCCTTCGAGATGTACAAGACTTGCGTGGATCCCAGAGTGCAGTGGAACCAGGCCAAAAATGTCTGGCACAACGCTGCCTTCCGCACCCTGGGATATATCATCGCAACGCCGTTCCGCTGGATTGCCCACCTGTTCAGGCCGGCCCGGCCATCCTGACGGGTTTTAAGGAGACACCATAATGCCATCCGAACCATCCAATTGGGCCAATCCAGTCAACCGTCTGAAGTTTCAGGGCCAGGTGCCGCCCGAGGCGATAAAGGTCAACGTCGATGGGCTAGAGCTCACCGGGCCGTTGCATGGGTTTGGCCAGCTTTGGGAGAAAAAATTCAGCGTCCGCTTGAGCGGCGTTTCGGCGACGCCCGCAGAAGTGATCCGTACCTGGAAAGAGAATTTTCCGCGCTTCTGGCCCAAAGGAAACAACTTTTATGCGCCCGTCTCCGGCCTCACCGCCGGAGATGTGGCCCTGCTTAACCTGGCGATCCCCGGCACCCGCTACCCGCTCCTTTCCACCGGCGTGATGGTGATCTATGCCGACGACGAATCCTTCACCTTTATGACCCCTCAGGGACATATGTTCTCCGGCTGGATCACCTTTTCGGCGTTCGAGGATAATGGCTGCACGGTGGCTCAGGCCGAAGCGCTCGTCCGGGCGACGGACCCGATCTACGAAATTGGCATGCGCGTGGCAGGGAGCAAGGAGGACGAGTTCTGGCAGCAAACCCTTACCGCGCTGGCCGCCCATTTTGGAGTCGCCGGCCAGGTTCAGACGCGCATCACGCTTCTCGACCCGCGCCTCCAGTGGTCTGAAGCGTATAACGTCTGGCGCAACGCGGGCGTGCGCTCTGTCCTCTACAGGCTCGGATCCCCATTCCGCCGCCTTTTCGGGGGGAAAGGTTGAAGGATGCCGTAGTCATCGGCTCCGGCCCCAATGGGCTGGCAGCCGCGATCACCCTGGCTCGGGCCGGTAGATCCGTCCAGGTCTTCGAGGGGTATCCCACCATTGGCGGGGGCACCCGTTCGTTAGAATTGACCTTTCCCGGTTTCATTCACGACATCTGCTCGGCCATACACCCCATGGGCGCGGCTTCCCCCTTTTTTCGCAGTCTCCCGCTGCGCCAGTACGGCCTCGAATGGATCCACCCCCCTGCTCCTCTGGCGCACCCGCTGGACGGCGGTGTGGTCCTCGTCCACCGCTCCGTCAAGGATACCGCCGCAGGCCTGGGCAGCGACGCTCGTCCTTACGCACGCTTAATGTCCCCCATGGTAAAGGATTGGGAAATGCTCATCGCTCAAATCCTTTCGCCGTTCCATCTTCCTCTCCATCCGGTCACGCTCGGTCGTTTCCTTCTCCAGGTGACCCGGCCCTGGATAACCCTCGCCCGGGCGACCAGATTTGCCAGCAGCGTCTTCAACGAGGAGACCACCCGGGCCCTCTTTGCCGGCATGGCCGCTCATTCCATGCTCCCCCTGGATCGCCCGGTCACTGCCGGGTTTGGCCTTGTGATGACCTTGCTCGCCCATGCCGTGGGATTTCCCCTCGCCAGGGGCGGCTCGCAAAAGATCGGCGATTCGCTGGCCACGTACCTCCGCACCCTCGGTGGACAGATCCATACCGGCCGGATGATCGCCTCTTTCACCGATTTGCCCGCAGCAGGTGCGTACCTCTTCGACGTGACCCCTCGCCAGCTTACCCGGATCGCGGGTGACCGCCTACCCCCGGACTACCGCCGCGGATTGGCTCGCTTCCGCTATGGGGTTGGCGTATTCAAGATGGATTTCGCTCTGGATGGGCCCATCCCCTGGCAGGTCCCCGAAGTAGCCTGTTCCGCCACCGTTCACGTGGGGGGGACCGCCGCCGAGATCTCGGCCGCCGAAGCAGCCGTTTGGAAAGGGGAACACCCCGAGCGGCCATTCATTATCCTCGCCCAGCAAAGCCTCTTTGACCCCAGCCGGACTCCACCGGGAAAACAGACCGCCTGGGCTTATTGTCACGTTCCCAACGGTTCGACCCGCGATATGAGCCGACAGATCGTCGGACAGATCGAGCGGTTTGCCCCCGGGTTTGAAAGTCGCATCATGGGGGTTACCACCCACAACTCACAGGAAATGGAAGCATATAACCCAAATTATATCGGCGGCGATATCAATGGCGGCGTCCAGGATCTTTTCCAGTTCTTCACCCGTCCCCTCCCCCGCTGGGATCCCTATTCCACGCCCGTTAAAAGCATTTATCTCTGCTCCTCATCTACTCCACCCGGCGGTGGGGTCCACGGAATGTGTGGTTATCACGCCGCAAGATCAGCCCTCAGGCGCACTCGCGGGGTTCCCAACAAATAAAGAGCCGGACGTTCCCGTCCGGCTCGCTGTCGCCAGTCGTATTCGGCGTCACTGTAATATTTGATTACACAACCGCCCCAACCAGGGCCAGGCTCGTTCCCAAACCGCACAGGCTGTACGCCCGCCGCCGCCAGTTCCGCTTCGGTCGATAAAATCGAATCCGCATCGAGTAAGCCAGGCACCCCAACCCGACTGCGATGATGATCAGTCCCACCCCGATCAACGCCAGAGAAAGCGCGTGTTTCACCTGAAATGCATTAGCCGCCATCCCGCCCTCCCAATTGCATCGTTGTATGATAACTGCCTCAGGTCCAATAAGCGTGCCAGGGTTTCGAAGTATATCCCCAAAAACTGGGTTTGGCAAGGAATTTATGAGTTTTTTACGGAATCGCCATCCGCGCCAGGCGATCCACCCGCTCATTTTCCGCGTGGCCGGCATGGCCGCGAACCCAACGCCATTCGACCTGGTGGGGTTGGATCGCAACAGCCAGCGCCTGCCAGAGGTCCACGTTGGCCAGTTCGCCGCCTTTGCGCCTCCAGTTGCGTGCTTCCCAGCGCGGCATCCATTCGCAGATCCCCCGGCGCAGGTACTCTGAATCAGTATAAAAATTGACCCGGCAGGGCCGCTTGAGCGCCTGGAACCCCTTCAGCGCCGCGGTGAGCTCCATCCGGTTGTTGGTCGTATGAAGCTCGCCCCCGCTCAGTTCCTTTTCCTGGCTACCAAAGCGCAGCAGCACCGCCCAGCCGCCTGGCCCCGGGTTCCCCCGGCAGGCTCCATCGCTGTAAATGGTCACCTCGGGCAGATCGCTCACGAAGACCCTTTCTCCAGCAGCTCGCGGATCGTCGCATCGAGCTGGTCAAGGATGTACGGGATCCTATTCGGTTGGGTATCCGCGCTGAACAGTTGCAGGAAAGCGTCACCGAGCACCAACCGGGCAGATCGCCAGGAAGCCTGGGCCGGGCTGGGGCGCGCGTTGGCTGTCAGATCAGCCGCAGCCTTCCACTGCGGGTGTTCCGCAGCAAATCCCTTCAGGCTGGCGGCCGTCGATTTGCGCAGAGGCGCCCAGCTCCCTGCTTCCGCCAGACGGGCCTGCTGTTCTGGCGCTGAAATCCAACGGATAAACAGCCAAGCGGCCAGCTCTTGTTCTGCCTCCGAACGCAGGAGAAAATAAGAAGGACCATTCACCATCACCGCCGGTTTTCCATCGCGGGTAGGAAACGGTAGCACGGTCCAGACGTCCTGGTTTCCCGCATTCGTCAGCGCCGCCGTTAGTCCGGGAAGATCCTGGCTCTGCAATGTGATCAACAATGCTCGCCGGTCGAGGAAATATTCGCTGGGATCTGGGTTCCGCCCCAGCCAGATACATCCCTTGTCGAAGAGGCGCCGCAGGGTTTGAAACGCGGTTTCCATCTGCGGGGTATGGAATTTGTATGGGTCGCCGGGCTTGGCAGGGTTGAGTTGCGCATCAAAAGCCAGAGCCCAGGCAGCCGCCGTATCCGGGTCCCCATCGATCAGCCAACCCCCCATCCCGTTGTTCTCGCTGACGCCGTCCTTCATCACTGCTTTTTCAGCGGCGCATACCTGGCTCTCAAACTCATCCAGTGTGGTTGGTGGTTTCGAAAACCCCAGTTCTTTCGCCCAGGTCTGATTGTACGCCATCAGCCGCACGCTGCGCTCTGCTGGAATGCCCAGGTGCAGGCCGTTCCAGGCATCCCCCTCCCAGATCCCGGCCGGAAAATCCAGGATTTCCCTGGAGTTCATCCCATACTCGGGATCCTGGAGAAACGGCGTGAGATCCACCACCCGGTCTTGTTCGCTGTTCCACAGCAATGCCTGTTCGATCGACCCGATGATGACGTCCGGTTGCGTGGGTTTTCCAAATAATGGCGCTGCGGCTGCGAACAGATCCGCATAGCTGTCGAACCGGGTGGGAGTCACCCAAATCCCCCATGAGTTGGTCGCGTTGAATTCGCTGGTCAGCTTCTCCACCGTGGCCGACGCATTGCCTGACCAGGCATACCAGAAATGAACCTTCAACCCGTGCAGTTTCGCCGACGGGATGCTCGTCCCGGCGGGCATGGCGGGTATAGTCGTCGCACGCACCTGGCTTCGGGTTGGCGCGACCGTCCGGGTGGCCGCCGCTTTGGGGTTCACTGTGGACGTGGGTGGATTTGGCGCAGGGCTGCAAGCTACCAGGGACAGGCAAAACATGAGAGCCAACGCGCTGAGCCGCAAATCCGGCAGGAGAAAATGGTGACCTCTGATTTGAGATTTCTGCATCGATCGTTCGTCCATGAGCCCCAAGTGTACTAGAAAGTCCCCAACTTGCAAATAGCAGGCAATTTCCGAACCGGATGGTTTTGGTCTGTTTCTAATGTATAATTCTTCCTGTCATACCTTAGCTGTATCAATTGATCGCGATCCTACGATGAGAAATATCCTCCGCTTGGCTCTCGTTCTGGCATTAGCCATCCCTATCTTGAGTTACAGTACGTTTACCCCCGGCGCTTCAGGCGACCGGGTACGCACGTATACCCGGGATATCGAATTCGATTATGTAACCTGGATTCTCGATGCCCTGGCTTTAAAAACGTCTCAGGCTGCGCTGAGCCCGGATCGCTATCTCACCCAGGCCAGGCAACGCCAGACTGTCCTGGAATACATCCAGCTCACTCGCCAGCAGGCTGGCCTGGTCGCTCAGGTGACCAGCATCTATGCCAACCCGGATATCACCGATTCGAAGCAAGCCTCCCGTGAGCTGCGCCAGCGACTGGCCGGAGTTACCGCGCGTCTCGAAGAGATCACCCCGCTGACCGAGACCATCCTGCAATCTCAGATCTCCGCTGTAGTTGCCTCCCTGGGATTGACCGCTGGGGGTCAACCGGTGCCGCCGATCTGGTACCATGGCACACCTCTCCCGCTGGCATTGATCATCTCACCCCGCAAAGTCATTCACTCCGATGCGGACATCTCCCTCAAAGCAGATATGAACGTCGACCAGATGGAATCGCTGGAGGGGCAGATCAGTGAGGATTTGAACGTCTCAGCCCTGGTGGTCCCTATTGGCGGGGTTGGCGTATACCCCACCATGGTGATGCGCTCTTCAGACCTGAACTGGTTGGCGTCCACGATTTCTCATGAATGGACGCACAATTACCTGACTCTCCACCCGCTAGGGCTCAGCTACGAAAAAAGCCCTGAGCTGCGCACCATGAACGAAACGACAGCCAATATCTCCGGGAACGAGATTGGTGCGGAGGTAATCCGCCGCTACTACCCGGAATTCGCCCCGCCGCCGCGGGAAGAAAACCCTGGCACGACCAGCTTAGCGAACAATCCTGTAGCGGTCGTTAAACCCCGCTTCAGCTTCAACGCGCAAATGCACGCCATCCGCGTCCATGTTGACCAGCTTCTTGCCGCGGGAAAGGTCACCGAAGCTGAACAATATATGGATGAGGGTCGGCGGATCTTTCTCGATAACGGCTATGTTGTCCGTAAAATCAACCAGGCCTATTTTGCTTTCTATGGGGCCTATGCTGACACGCCCGTCGGCGCCGCCGGGGAGGACCCCGTCGGCCCGGCTGTCGTTAGCCTGCGCCAGCGCAGCTCCTCCTTACTCGACTTTCTCAACCGTATCTCGGTGATGACCTCCTACGAGGAATTGAAAAAGGCACTGAATCAGTAATTATTCTGAATCGAAATCCCCGCCCCCGGTGTCGCCCCCGCCAGCCAGGTCGGGTAGCTCCCGCTCGATATCCTCCGGATTCTGCCCGGCTTCCAGTCGGTTCACTACCTCGTCAAATTCCGGCCCCATTTCCTCCCCAACCTCCGAGCTCATCTGCTTCATCATCCGTCCCAGCGCTTTGGGGTCATCCTCCAGCCCCGCCAGGGCGCTCGGATCGGCCATGCTTTCCAGCCGGCTTTCTTCAGAACGCGCCACGCGAATTTTTCCGATCTTTCGTTGTACCTTGTCGCTCTGGCAATGTGGGCAGCGAACCTCTTTCTGCCCGTATTCCGCGTAGGTCATGAATAGATCGAACCGCTTTCGGCAGTTGAGACAACGAAATTCATAATAAGGCATCCCTCACCTCACGAGATCTTGAGATCAACGGGAAACGATTTTTCCTTCCCCGGCTTATCCATTATAATCAACTTAATAACCGTGAGATTGGCCATCATCGATATTTCTCGAGGAAAATGTGATGTGTATCGAGTCTCAACAAGTTGATTCCACTGCTGGAAACATCATCGCCAATCCCGAGCCTCTCCTGATTGTGATCTCTGGGCCATCTGGGGCGGGGAAAGACGCCGTGGTCAGACGTTTAATGGAAAGGTGCCCCAATCTGTACTTCGTGGTCACCGCCACCACCCGCGCGCCGCGCCCTGGCGAGGAGCATGGCATGGATTATTTTTTCGTGTCCCACGCCGAGTTCGAGCGTATGATCGCTGAAGATGAGCTTCTCGAACACACCCTGGTCTACGGGGATTATAAAGGCATCCCAAAGCAGCAGATCCGTAAGGCGATGGCCTCTGGAAAGGACGTCATCCTCCGCGTGGACGTTCAAGGGGCAGCCACGGTCCGTAGGCTCTGCCCCGACAGCCTGTCGATCTTCATCACCCCCCCCACCCAGGCCGACCTGGACGACCGTCTGCGCAACCGCAGGAGCGAATCGGACCAGAGCCTGAAAATCCGCCTCGACGCGGCCCATAAGGAACTCGACCGCCTGGACGAGTTCGATTATCTGGTCATCAACAATTATGGTCAGCTCGACCTGGCCGTCGACGCGATCCTCGACATCATCAAGGCCGAGCATATGCGCGTCCACCCACGAAAGATCTCCTTATGAACGTCCCGCCCGAAAGCCCCTATCCCCGCACCAGCTCGGACCAGCCAGAGGCTCGGTCTGCTTCGCAGCAGGCTTCCGCCATCCAGGTTCAGCGCGTCAGGCCGGTGGTCACTTACTCCCTGATCGGCGTTACCGTCGTGGTGTATCTCCTTCAGTTGTACAGCATCTCCCAATTCGGGATCGATTATCCCGCTGCCTATGGAGCAAAGGTCAACGAGTTGATCCAGGCAGGACAGCTTTGGCGGTTGATTACACCCGTCTTCCTTCATAGCACTTCCTTTTACGCCCACATCCTTTTTAACATGTACGCTCTGTACTCCCTGGGCCGCGGTCTGGAGCCAGAATACGGTCATTCCCGTTTCCTTGCCCTTTACCTGTTGGGCGGGTTTGGTGGAAATGTCGCTTCATTCATCATGACCCCCGATGCTTCCTACGGCGCATCCACAGCCATTTTTGGCCTGTTGGGCGCTGAGGCTGTCCTGGTCTACCAGAACCGCAGGTTTTTACGTAATCCCCGGTCAGTCTTTCTCAACATTATCGCGATCGCAGCGATCAATTTAATCCTCGGTTTTGTCAATCCTGGCATCGATAACTGGGGCCACCTGGGCGGGTTGATCGCTGGCACGCTCTACGCCTGGTTTGCCGGTCCGCTATGGGACGTCGAAGGGGTGTCTCCCAACCTGCGTCTCGTCGACCGGCGCCCGGTCAATTCCATACTGACTGCGGGGGTGCTGGTCTTCGCCCTGGTCGCCGCCGCAGCTTTGTACACAATCTACGCCCGGGCGCAGTAAACCATCCTCAGTCCATATTTCTTTACAGCACTCTTTGTTCCCCGGTTTGTAAGGATTTCCCATGCCATCCGACTCTCAATGTCTGATCGAAGCCCAGCACCTGGTCAAACGCTACGGCGACAAAGTCGCCGTCGATGACGTCAGCTTCGACGTCTATGCCGGCGAGATCTTTGGTTTTCTTGGCCCCAACGGCGCTGGGAAATCGACCACCATTCGCATGATCGTCGGCCTGCTCCAGCCGACTTCCGGCCTGGTGAAAGTCAGCGGGTTCGACGTCCAGGCCCAGCCTGTCCAGGCCAAATCGACCACCGGCTACGTCCCAGACGAGCCCAATCTCTACTCCAAGCTGACCGCCCGCGAGTTGCTCCGCTTCGTCGCCGACTTTTACGATCTCGACCCGGCTCAAGCCGTACGGCGCATCGATGAGCTTCTCCGCCTCTTCGACCTGGCCGAGGCCGGCGACGACCAGATCGATTCTTACAGCCATGGGATGCAGCAAAAAACCGCCCTGGCTGCGGCCCTGATGCACACCCCGCGGGTGCTCGTTCTGGATGAGCCGACCGTCGGTCTCGACCCCAAATCCGCGCGCTTGATCAAAGACATCCTCCGCCAGCTCGCCGATCGCGGATCAGCGGTTTTTCTTTCCACCCATATCCTTGAAATTGCCGAGCGCATGTGCGACCGCATTGGGATCATCCATAAGGGCCGCCTGGTCGCCGTGGGGACGATGGACGAGTTGCGCGCGATGGGCCAGGGTGAGACGACTCTCGAAGACATCTTCCTCCAGCTTACCGGCGGAGCCGAATACGCAGAGATCGCTGAGGTCTTGAAATGACCCTCGATATCCTCACCACCCCAACCGCTCATCCCCGGACTTCGATCTGGCGGTCGGTGTGGAAGCTGTTCCGCCTGCGCTGGGTCCTCTTGATCACCGGTTTTCTCCGCGCCAGGCGGCGCCGCAAGATCGGGATGATCGTCATTTTTATCCTGGTCCTGGCCGGGCTGGCCGGGATCCTGGCTCTCAGTATCGGCGCGCTCAGCCTGCTCCGCTCGCCCGGGCTGGCCCGGGTAGTCGATCTGGCCCCCCTGTACCGCATCGTCCCGAATCTGATCTTTACCTCGGCCTTCGCCGGGCTGTTGGTCACCAGTTTTGGCGTGCTCCTCCAGGCGCTCTACCTGGCCAACGATATGGATTTCCTCCTCGCCAGCCCGATCCCGATGCGGGCTGTGTTTATCACCAAATTGGTTCAGGCCATTCTACCCAACTTTGGTCTGATCAGCCTGTTTGGTTTGCCGGTCCTGGTTGGGATGGGCATCGCCAACGGCTACAACTTCCTCTATTACGTATTTTTGTTGGTTCTTCTGGTAACCGTCGCCCTGTCCGCCGCGGGCCTCTCCAGCCTGTTGGTCATGGGCATCGTACGCATCTTTCCCGCCAGGCGCGTGGCCGAAGTCCTTGCTTTTTTTGGGGCGATTATCTCTTTCCTTTGTTCGCAAAGCGGGCAGTTCACCCGCACCTTCAACTTTCCCGCCAGCCGGACCAGTCCTGACCAGGCTGTTTCAGCCCTCTCCCGCATCGACGTCCCCTGGTCGCCCTTTGCCTGGGCAGGTAACGGCCTGCTGGACATCGCCCAGGGGAACTGGCTCCCTGGCCTGGGCCTGCTCCTCCTCTTTACCGCGCTGGGCTTTGGCATTTTTATAATCGCTCTCCTCTCCGCCGAGCGCCTGTATTATTCCGGCTGGGCTCGCATTCAGGTCAGCGCGCGCAAAAAGCGGGCAGCGCCCCGGGCGAGCCCGGCGGCCGGCGAAACGCCCCTTCCAGCCAGCCGGACGTTCTCTCTCTCCGGCTGGATCCCCGCTCCCATTCGTGCCATCGTCCGCAAGGATTGGCTGATGCTCCGCCGCGACCTGCGCAACATGTCCCAGTTGGTGACCCCGCTCCTCTTTGGGATCATCTACTCGGTCACCCTCTTCCGCGGCAAAGGCCCGGGCGGCGGCGAGGAAACCCCCCACCAGATATCCTTTGTACTCAACAATCTGCTGGTCTATGCGAATATCGCTATCTCTCTTTTCGTCGGCTGGTCGCTCCAAACTCGCCTGGCGATGATGGGCTTCTCACAGGAGGGGAAAAGCTACTGGATCCTCAAATCCTCCCCATTGAGCAGCGGCCGCATGGTCCTCGCCAAATACATCGTTGCCTATTTGCCCTCCCTCGCCATCGGGTGGATCTTCCTGATCCTGATCACCCTTCTCCAGGGAGCCGGGCTGAGCATCCTCTGGTTTGGCCTGCTTGTGGTCGGGCTGTGCGTTGCCGGATCCGTTGGGGTTAACCTGGCCTTTGGGGTCAGCTCAGCCAACCTCAATTGGGATGATCCCCGCCGCATGATGCGCGGAACGGCTGGCTGCGTCGCCGGTCTGGTCTCCTTCGCCTTCCTGGCCTTCAGCCTGCTCCTCTTTTTCGGTCCCCCTGTTTTGTTCGACTTTCTCAAGCTTCCCCCGACTCTCGGCCAGATTGCCGGTCTGGCCGCCGGAGGCCTCTTTAGTCTCGCTTGTGCCGTCCTCCCGCCCCGCTTCGTCCTCGACCGCGTTCCTCGCATCGGTGAAGAATGACGCAAACTTCAGATGGCGGGTACTGGTATCCTGGTTGCCTTGCTCTGCGAGGTCACTCCTTCGAGACCCTCCGCATCCCGTCCGTCACTTCACGGTAAACATACCTCCCGCGGTAGCTGCCTGCACATCGGGAAAATATTCCTGCCAGGCCCGCGCCGGGAGCACATGGTACTCCCCTGCCTGGCCCGGGATTAGGTTGTAGGTCAGTTGGTACGTCCCCGCCGCCAGATAATCCGCCGTCCAGTCGATGTGGTCGCCGAAAATCCGCGGTGACCCGAACAGCCACCATCCCCACCCTGCTGCGAACGGATCCCTGGGATCGAACTGGCCTGTGCTGCTGGATCCCGCTGCCGGATTCTCATCCAGACCTGGCTGGGGATTCCCCCGGGCCGCAGTCTTGAGCTGTGGGTTAAAAATCTCCATCCCCGCCGGCACCCAGTCCTCGACCCGCAGGTGGTACATATCCTTGGGGGCGGTAACGGTCAGCCGTACGGTCACCTGCCCTGGCGCGGATCTACCCCCCTCCAAGGGGGGTGGACCCCCCGATAGCTGCGCGTCCTGGACGGGAGTGCATCCCTGCTGCCCGCAACTCTGACCCCAGGCGAAATAAGACCGTTCGATAGTCAGACCCTGTTTCAAAGGCGCAGCGCTTTCCACCGGCCGGTCCATCTGCAGGTTCACCTGGTAATACAATCGCCCGGCGCCATCCTCCCGCTGGATGCGCAGCGCGTTCGGTGCGTCCTTAAGCAGATTCGATAACGGCATATCCACGTGCACGTTGGCTGCCGCGGTTCGGCCGCCCGCCGTGCCGCTGGCGATCTGCGTGCCGTTCAGCGAAGCCGAAAAAGCGAAATTCGCCTGGACGTCGCCGGTCCCTTTCAGGTACTCCGATAATGCCATCAGGACCCAGGCCGCTTCGTAGGTTGACCCCCATCCCAGGCTCGCAGTGCGGTTGGCCATCAGATAGCGCACCGCGTCTGGCAGCAGCGTTGAGGCCGGATCCAACTGGGCGAGGACGAAAACCACCAGGGCAGTCCCCTGGACCGGGGTGCTCAAATTTTGCCATTCAGACGCGGCGTCTTCCCAATGGACCCCGCTGGCCGAGCGAATCGCCGACGCTTCCAGGTCAGACACGATCGTATTAACCCGCCCATCCCCTGGGATCTGTTGGTTCAGGGTAAATGCCAGCAAAGCCTGCGCCCACCGGCTCAGCTCACCGCGTCGACCAAGCAGAGCGGCGGTTCCAGCTTTATCGCCCGCGCCGGACTGCTGGAGCGCGAACTGGATGAAGACCAGCCGGTCGAGCTGCCATGCCTGGCGGACGGTTTTGCCTGGCGCGGCCAGGTTGCCTCGCAGGTACTCCTGAGCCTTTTGCAACGTTGCCGCCGGGACCTGGGCACCCGCCACGGATGCCCGGCTCAATCCGAAGAGGATGTATGCGCTGAGAATTGGGTCGCTCTGGCTTCCCGAGCTCCATCCCCAGCCTCCATCCGGATGCTGCTGGTTGACCAGCCGGCTCGTGCCCTGGGTCACCGAATGGTCCAGGCGGTCTTTCAGGTCATCCAGGTCCACACCCTGATCTTTCAGGACGTTGTATCCTTCCAATTGGGCCAGGAAACGAGACAGGTCGGTTTCGTTGGAATCCGTCTCTTCCGGATTCCCCCCCAGCGTTTCCAGGCTTTGCACGATGGCCGATGCCAGCGAGGGTGTCAATTCCAACTGGAGCGAGCCCCCGGTCGGCTGGAAAGAGCCGGGCAGGCTGACTACCTCCAGCTTTTCACCCGCCGACGCCAGTACCCCGGCGGTGGTCAGCGCCACCGGGCTGCTGTAATGCAGGATGCGGATCGGACCACCCGCCGGCCGCGCGGTATCTTGGAGATCGCCTGCTTTGGCGCCGAAAATCAGGTCGAGCTCATCCCCGCTCTGCGCGGTTCCCCACCACTCGACCTTTGCCTGTCCATTCGCAGCGACCTGGACCTTTTGAGCGGCCTGGTCGGGCTCGTCGAAGGCGAAACCACCGGCGCTCTGCAGGGTGACTTCCGCGGTGACTTCCACCTGCGTGTTATTCTGCAACAGCGCGCCTAACCGCACGTGGTCTCCCGCGACCAGGAAACGCGGAGTGATCGGGCGCACGATGAGATCTTTGCTGGCGACGATTCGCGTCGTCGCTTCGCCAACACGGGTATCCGCTGTCACGCCCCGCGCATCGAGCTGCCAGGTGGTCAGCGAGTCGGGCAGAGTCACCCTGACCTGCGCCAACCCGTTTTCATCCGTTTCGATCTGCCCGCTCCAGTAGGCGGTATCCGGGAAATTTTCCCGCACGACCGGGAAAGTGCCCGGGAAGCCGTTATCGCCCCCGCCGCCCTGCCCGCCAGCAACCAGCACGCTGCGCTTCCCGTACACTGCCAGGGAAAGGCTGGTGCGCACGCCCAGGGGCTGAGGCTGGTAAAAGGCCGCGACGATCCCCGGCGCGTTCGAATCTGCCAGGCCAAGCGCCGCCAGGTCGGTCAGCGCCAGGGAGAACTCACCCTTCACCGGTTTGCCGTTCGCGTCGCTGGCGCGCAGCGCCAGGGTCGCCTCGCCTCCCGGCTGGCTTTGCGCCGGTTGGGCGGCCAGCTCGACCTTTAGCGTCTGCGCCTTGGGCTGCACGTGCACGTTGAGAAAACCCTGGCGGAAATCCGGCTGCCCGTCCGCCAGCCGGCCCAGGACCGTCGCTGAAACGTAGATGTTCGGCGCGGATTCGTCGCTGAGGGCCACGTCGTACGTCGAGCCGTTCGGATCGAGCGGAACCACGGCAGAGCTGATGATTTTTCCCCGCTCCTGGGTGACCAGCGCCAGCGCTCCCTGCCCGAACGGGTTGGGGATAAAGATGTGCGCGGTTTCGCCAGGTTGGTAATCGCTCGTGTTGGCGGTCAATTGCAGGCGCTGGTTGGGCAGATTCGGCCACACGGCCGTTCCCACTCCACCCACCCAGACGATCGCCTGGGTCTTTGCGCCGCCCCCGCTGATTTCCACCTGGTATGTCCCGGGATCAGGCGGTGTGAAAGCCAGTCGCGCCTGGCCCCTCGAGCTGGTGCTGAAATCGCTCGAGCTGACTGGCGTGGTGACCGGGGTAAATTGCGGTTGCGGAAACGGTCCACCTGCGCTGGCGTCGCTCTCCTTCCAGGTGACTTTCGAAAAATCGGCGTGTAGGTTTTGCACTTCGATCGGTCGCTGGAGCCAGTCGACAGTCAGGATGTCGAAACCCATTTGCGTCCCGGACGAGCCGGTCCAGGCATCCGGCCGCACCCCGGCATAGAACTGCGCCGGGTGAACCAGAGCTTGCGCCCGCACGCTGACCGGTTGGTTGTTCTGATCTTGAAGGGTGACTTCCAGCGTATAGCGCATCGGGCTGCCGTTGGCCGTCTGATCCACGGCTAGCGGCTGCAGGCTGATCGCTGCCTTGCCATCTTTTCCGGTATGAGCATCCCCTTCCTGAACCAGCGGTCCCAGGAAACCTCTCGCCGGTACCATCCCTTGCCCGAACATACCCCCATCCTGAGAGGTGGTCCCTACCACATAATCCGCCAGGTTGAACGGTTCATTGGAGCGATATAGCGCCCAGTGTACGGTTTGATCCGCGGCGGGCGCGCCAAAATAGTAGCTGGCCTGGACCGAGCCCTCCAGCGCGTCGCCGGCTTTCAGCTCCTTCGGCGCCAGGCTCGCCTCCAGATTGATCTCCGGTTTGCGATAGTCCGCCACCTCGAAGAACAGGTCCGCCCCCTGCGCGCCGGGCAAATCCTGTGCGCTGATCCGGTACAGCCCCGGCGGCGCGTCGGCTGCCAGAGTAAAGCTGCCGCTGACCGTTCCGTAGCTGCTCAACGGCAGGTCCTGCGCGCTCAGCAGGCCTGAATTCCCATCCGGATTGGGAGTCCCGTAGATGTTGACCAGCACGTGGAGCAGGTCGGGTAAGGTATACCGGCCGTTGTCCGCACGGCGAATCACCCCGCGGAAAGAGACCGGCTGGCCTGGCCGGTAGATCGGGCGGTCTGTGTACAGGTAGACCTGGGTGTGCGGCCCGCTGAAATCGGTTGGCAGGCCGAAATCGTAGCCGTTCACGCCCAGGTTCCAGCTCGACGCCGCGATGCCAAAATTTACATCGCCGGGTTTTCCCAGCACCGCGTAGAGCTGGCCATAGGGATCGCTCATCGGCGTCAGGTTGAATCTGGACAGACCCTGCGCGTCGGTGGTCCCGCTTCCCAGGACTCCGCCGCTCTGATCGTATATGCTGACATTTTCCCCCGAGACTGGGGCCAATCCCTGGTCCAGGCTGACCGCCCAGATCAGCGCTTCGGTCGCGCTGTACTTGAACGTCACCTGGACCCGGCTGGAGACCACCACCAGCGGACCCTGGCTGGCGTTGCTCTGCCCTTGGAGCTGGGGAGACTGCACGGAATAGGCATACAACCCCGGCGCCAGGCCGTTCCCATCCGGAGAAACGTTTACGTTGATTACCTGGTTCTGGTCGGGGACCAGGCTGAGCGTCTGAGTCCAGGTTTTAGGGTTGGCAGGGTGATAGTTCTTGCGCGCGTCGAACCCTTGCGGACCGGTCAGCCTGAGATACTCATTCCAGGAGAGGCCTGCCAGGCTCAGGTTTAGCTCGGCCAGGTTGGTCGCCTGGGCGATCACGGTTTTATCCTGGGGGGTTAGAAAAAATGTGTCGGTCCCGATCTGGTTGGCCGCCAGGGTCAGGGCCGGCGGCGCTGGCTCGGTGTGGATGGCCAGCGTGAACGGCGCCCCCAATTTTTGCCCGTAAACATCCGCCAGGTCCGGCGACACGCTGAGGGTGTAGTCGCTGTTGGCCTTGAAGAACCCGGATACGTATACCTGGGTTCCGCTGCCGTCCGCATAGACCGAGAGGTTGCTCACCGGCGGGGTTACCGCGAAGAAAGTCTCGATCCCTTTCGCCGGCACGGGCGCGGTGAAGCTCAGGACCACCGTCCCGAAGCCTCCGGGCACAGGAAGCGGTTTTCCCGCTTCTGGCTGCGTCGCTGAAACTGCCAGGTTGAGTAACGAGACCAGCGCCGCGCTGAAATCTGTACCCAAGGGGACGCCCGCGTCGCCGGCCCCTTTCGCCTGCCCGCTGAGCTTGAGCGTTAAATTTGTACCCCTCGTTAGCGGCGCGGAAGGCTGGAAAACCAGGATCGTGTCCTTTTCCTCCCAGGTAAACGAACCGGCTATCGGGTTCCCGCTGGCATCCGTCAGGCTGAATGCGCCCTGTGCGCTGGCCCGGTCCATTGGCTGGTTAAAGGTGAGTTGGATAGGTTTTTCGATGGGAATTGGGCTCTCCGTCGAAGGTTCGACCTTGACCAGCTTCGGTTTGGCTGTCGAGAAAGTCCAGCTCGCCGGCGTTCTGTTCGCATCCAGGGGCATCCCATCGCTGGCGGTCAACCCCGGGTTCAGGTGCACGGCATAGCTCACCCCTCCACCCAGCGCCGGATCCGGATAGAAGATGTACGTGCTCGTATTTAGCCACTCGCCGCGGCCCTGAACGGCTGGATCCAGGGTAAACGCCGCCGGCTGCTGGCTGGGATCTGCTCCCAGGGGGACCACCGGACGGTTGAACGCCGCGACCACTGCGGCCGAGGGGTCCACATCCTGGGTACCTGGTTTCGGAACCTGTTCCGCCAACCGCAGCGCATCCGCCGCCTGATATTCCAGACTGACCGGCGCAAGCAGCGCCAGGCCGTTCGCGGCTTTTGCCGTCGATTCGACCGTCAGGCGCACCTGGGTCCCGGGGGCCAGCTTTTGATCCGGGGTAAAGCGCACGGTCGCCGAATTCTCCCATTGGAAGCTGCCGCCAATCGCCGGCTCGATCTTGATCGCCGATTCGACCGAGGGGAGGTCCATCGCCTGGTTGAAAGACAGCACAACCGGCTCCTGCGATCCAAGGTCGCTGGAAGGCAGCGGTTGGGTCTCGACCAGCGCCGGCGGCAGCGGCTCCTGCTGGACGGCCCTGGGGATGTCCGTCGCTCCCTGTGTGGGGATCGGCGTCGAGCCGACGGGCCCACCGGCCGGCGTGGCCGTCGCCTGACCGGGCAGACCGGGGATCGAGGGCAGCGTACACCCCATCAGCAGCCCCATCATTAGGATCACAGAAATCGCCTTAAACGGACGGACCTTCCAAAGCGTGGGTCTCATAGTCTGCTCGTTCCATTCAAATTCTTTACGAATTTAGTAAAAATTATACTATACCAGCCCCGGCAATCACGAGACGTTATTCCTACCCTGCTGGTTCCAATCGTCACACCCCAAATAAAAGCGCCCCAAAATAACCCTGGGGCGCTCCAATATTCTTTTGAAAAACCAACCTCACGTTCCCCCTCCGCGCAGCCGCGGGTCCAGCGCATCCCGCAGCCCATCGCCGATCAGGTTAAAAGACAGCACGGTGAGCATGATCGCCAGGCCGGGGAAGAATACCAGGTGCGGCGCGCTGAAAACGCTGTTGCGCTCCTCGCCCAGCATCAAACCCCATTCCGGCGTCGGAATTTCCGCTCCCAGTCCCAGAAATGACAGCGCGGCGGCGTCCAGAATCGCCGTGGCAATCCCCAGCGTGCCTCGAACGATTAACGGAGTCAATGCGTTGGGAAGGATACGGGTGAAGAGCAACCTCATCGGAGATGCTCCTAGCGCTCGGCTGGCGGCGACATAGTCAAGTTCTTTGATAGAGAGAATCGTTGCCCGCACCAGGCGCGCATAGATAGGGATCGATACAAAACCGATCGCCAACAGGGCATTGATCAGACCCGGACCCAACACCGTCACGATTGCGATCGCCAATAGCAGGCTGGGAAAAGCCAGCAGCACATCCATGCAGCGCATGATCAGATTGTCGATCCACCCGCCCGCATAGCCGGCGATTGCTCCCAATAAACCGCCTGTTATGATCGCGAAGGTAATCGTTGTCAAACCAATCTGCAGGGAGAGACGTGAGCCAAAAATTACTCGCGAAAACAGATCGCGGCTGTTGCCATCGATCCCCATGATGTGCTCGGGTTTGCTCGCCGGGCATCCAAATAGATGAATGCAGGGAGTATCCCGCCGTTTTACCCCGCTCAATACTTCTGTTGGATCGTACGGGGCGATAACGTTGGCGAATATGGCGATAAAAATCAACAGACCCAGCAAAAAGAAACCTACCCGGGCTGAACGGTGGTGAGCTAAACGGCGTAGAGCTTCCCGCGCCGGGGATTGGCGCTGGTAGGTACTTTCGGCTGATAGACCGGGAACAGTTACATCTGTACTCATACTTTATTCCAATCGGATCCGTGGATCAAGGTAAGCGTAGGAGATATCGACGATCAGGTTCGCGAACACGAAAATCAAGGCTACGACAATGGTGAAACCCTGAACCAGCGGATAATCGCGCGAGAGAATTGCTGTCACCAGCGCAGTGCCAACGCCTGGCAGGGTAAATACCGTTTCGGTCAGGACTGCTCCCGAAAGAAGTGCTCCGAATTCAAGCCCGATCACCGTGACAATGGGGATCAGGGCATTCCGGAAGGCGTGCCTGCGGATCACCTTGGATTCTGTCAGCCCCTTGGCCCTCGCTGTGCGGATGTAATCCAATCCGAGCACCTCCAGCAGGCTGGAGCGGGTCATCCGCGCGATCACCGCCAGGGGAATCGTCCCAACCGCCACAGAGGGCAGGATCAGGTGCCAGAGGGCATCTTTCACCAGATTGAAATCCCCCCGGATCAATCCATTCAGAATAGATGAGTTCGATATCAGGCCGATGATGAACTTGGGAATACCTTGGAGGTCGGTCAGGTTCCATAATTTCGCTAGGGGGACTAAACTGATTCCTGACGATAGCCGCCCCGACGGGGGAATATAGAAAAGTGTTCCTTTGAGGAGCAGCGCGAAGACATACGCCAGCATCAATCCCAACCAGAATACCGGCATGGAGACCCCAATGTTCGCGACCACCATCGTTCCCACATCGATCGGGGTATTGCGTTTTAAGGCTGAGGTGAGCCCCAGTAAAACTCCCACGATGGTCGCGAATAGAGTTGCACAGACGGCCAGTTCAAAAGTCATCGGCAGGCGCTGGGCGATAACGTCCACCACAGGTTGACCTGTCTTAATGGAGGTCCCGAAATCACCCCGTGCCAGACTCCCCAGATATCTGACAAACTGAACCGGGATACTTTCGTTTAACCCCATGCGCTCGCGGTATGCCTGGCAGGCCGCCGGCGTGGCGCGCTCTCCCAGGAAGGATGTGCACGGATCACCCGGGATTGCCCGGACGATAATGAAAACAACCAGAACGATTCCAAAAACAACAGGAACCAGAAGTAGAAGACGGCGGATCAGAAAATTGATCATCTATCACTCGGGGAAATAGAAAGATGGGGCAAGGCCTTTGATGCAATTGGTCCTGCCCCATCAATTATAACCTGGATCGGAACATTACTTGGCCGGAGCGTTGAGGTTTGCCCCAAACAACGCGCCGAAGTATGTGAAGGTCCCCGTGCGGCCCTTGTGATTGGGATCCTTGGCGTCCCATTGGGCGGTGAACGAGGCCACCACGTCGTTCGCGCTCATTTCAGATCCATCGAAGAACTTCACGCCTTTGCGCAGGTGGAAGGTCCATTCGGTCAGATCCGAGTTGGCGTCCCATTTTTCGGCCAGCGCCGGTTCGACTTCCGTGCCGCCCACCTTGAAGGAGAGCAGGCTCTCGTACATCTGAATGCAGGCGCGGATGGTCTCGCCGTCCTCCTCGTCCGAGCAAAACAGAGAAGCCGGTTCGCCGTTCTGCATCCAGACGAACTGGTCGGAACCATTATCCAGCACGTAGAACAGCTCGTTGCCCAGCGGGCTGGCGTGGCCGCCCTTGACGTTGGACTTGAACACCGTCGCCGAACCGCCGTACGCCACCGGGATCATCGGGACGTGCTGCTTCAACAGCTCGTTGACCTTGTCGTAGTGCTGCTGGCGAACGGCGGGATCCGCGGTGCTGCCGCCGGCTTTGATCTCGGAAACGATATCCGGGAACAGGTTGCCGAACTGCTTGTTGTTCGCGTTCCCAAAGTGGTAGTCGAACAGGTCGGTCGCGTCCGGATAATCGTCGTTCCAACCCAACAGGTAGAAGGCTTTCTTCCCCGCGGTTGTGGCGTCGATGAACGCCGCCGATTCCATCTGCTCCAGTTTGACGTTGACTCCGACTTCCTTCAACTGCGCCTGGATGTCGGCCGCCACCTTATCGGGGGTGGGCAGGTACGCGCGCACGACGTTGCGGAAGGATAGGGTCACTGTTGTTCCGGCCAGGCCGGCGTCCGCGATGGCTTTCTTGGCCGCCGCTTTATCATAAGGGTACCATTTCAGGCCTTCGGTATAGCCCGGTTTGATCGGGGTCTGAAGGAACTGTTCGGCGACCTGCGAGCCTTTGGGATAGAAGTTGTCGATGATCCGCTGCTTGTCGATTGCCATCGCAAAAGCCTGGCGGACATTTTCCTTATCGAACGGCGGCATGGTGTTGTTGAAGCCAATGTAGAAAATGTTCAGCGCGGTGCGGGGATACAGGGTCAGGTTGCTGTCAGCCTGGATCTTGTCGAAATCCTCTGGGGCCGGGTTGTCGATGCCGTCCACGGTACCGGATTGGAGCTCGAGCAGGCGTTGCGCGGACTGTTCGGACCAGCGGAAGATGATGGTTTTGATCTTGGGAGCGGGACCCCAATAATTGGGATTGGCTTCCATCGTGATGTGGTCGCCGCGTATCCATTCCTTGAGCATGTACGGGCCGGTGCCATCGGGCTGATCGCTCATCTTGACCGTATCTCCGCCATTTTTATCCAGGAAATCTTTCGGGGCGATATTATTCGAGGTAAAGGCAATCTTGGATAGGAAGGCGGGATCGGGCTGGCAGAGCGTGAACTTGACGGTGTACTGGTCAACAGCCTCAACCGACTTTATCTGCGCGGGAACATCAGAGGTTCCATACTTGCAGTCTGGAGCCGCCAGCTTGAGCGGGGTGAAACTCACGGCGGGCGCCTCGGTCGGCGCTGGCGCGCTGGTTGCCATTGGAGCTTCCGTTGGGGCGGGAGCCGTGGTCGGCTGTGGAGCGGCAGGCGCCTCTGTCGGCGCGGGGGCTGAGGTCGGCGTCGCGGCAGGCGCACAGGATGCCAGCGCCATGCTGAAAACGACCAATATAGCCATAAAACTGAACAGGGTATGGCGTTTCACAGGATTCTCCTCCTTATGGAATTTGGGTGTGGGCCGGTCGTGTTAAATCAAAATCTCCCACCACCGTCCCGCATCATCTAACGGCGTACGATGTATTTCATTATACGATAAACGCAATCAATGTCAATTAAAAACGGGGATTGTGTTTGTCCCAAGATTGGTAGGCGAATTTGGAAAAATCGCCCAGGCAGTTTTTCTCCAGGAAACAGGATGGTGAGCTAAGCCACGCCTACTCCCGCTACCATCAGGCCGCTGGTCATTCCCGGCCAGGTTTTGTAG
>DATKLX010000029.1:0-18508 GCA_035542155.1 Anaerolineaceae bacterium | reverse complement strand
ATAAAGAGAAATGGGAGGTATTCGTTTGTTAAAGAACGAGCGCTCAAATATTGAAGGATAGCTTGGTGCAAAACAGCCCGAAAGTCGCTTCAGTCGCTTCTACCAGGCTAAAACCAGAGTTTTGCACCGCAAACTAATCTAGATGTTTGCCTGAGGTTGTGGGGCAATCAAAAGGTTGGGTTCCGGTTGGTTAAGGTTATCACAAAAATCCCCCTACCTACTCCTCGATGGCGACGAGCGGCTAGCGGCGGACGAGCGGAAGATAGACCCAGGCGCTGGGTGTGAAGATGGTTCCCCCAAATTCAAAAGCCTCGATATCGCAGGCCCCGTGGCGCAGATAGTCGCGCTGGTCGCGAGTCGGGCATTTCGCGCCCACGGCGGCGTCGATCGTCAGGCTGCCCGCCTGGACCCCCACCCGCGTACACGCCGCGCCTGAGACCACCTTCGGATTGGAGGAGTACCCGCCACCGGCATGACCGGCGGCGGGTACTCCTCCAATCCGCTGCCAAAGGAGGGTTTTGCCACTGCCGGGAACCTTGCTTGACAGAAAACCTTCGCCGAGCTTATACTGATTGAAGCACACTCAATTCTGGGCCGCAGCTCCGCACCCTGGATGGACCAATTACCGCCTCTCTTCCGACGCACTACCTTCTGGGTCTGGACTCTGTTTAGCGTCCTCGCCCTGATCTTCTTCATCGCCTTTTTCCCCGAGTTCCGCTGGATCTGGCTGACCCTCCGCGGCTGGTATCTGGTTCTCATCGGCCAGGCAGACGTTGAGCTGCCGCCGCTGGACCTGGTCGCGCGATCGGCCGCGGCTCTGGTCTTCAACGGCTTGATGCTCCTCATCCTGGTCGAAATCTGGGTGCGCCTGGTGGCGCGCCAGTCCATCCTGCCGGTGAGCAACTGGAAAGACGTCAGCCGCACCATGGCCTACTTTCGCGAATTTCTGCAAGGCGGGCACGGTCCGGCCTTCTTCGTGCGCAATGGGATGATTGCCGACAGCCCCGAAGAGTTGAAGCGCCCCGGCGCCGGGGTCGCTGTGGTCCATTTCAACAGCGCCATCGTCCTCGAAGAGCGCATCCCCGCGGGGCGGGCGCGCACCGGCCTCCTCGACCTGGTTGGCAACGTGCTGGGCGACCCGCTGGTCGATATCCCCGTCACCCCACCCCGAGCCGCCGGACCGGGCCTGGTCTTCCACGGCTCGATCGAGCGCATCCGCGGCATCGTCGACCTGCGCCGCCAGTTCCGCAACCAGGCCCAGGTGCGCGGCTACACCCGCAACGGCATCGAGCTCTCCACCAGTATCAGCACCCTCTTCACCGTGGGCGAGAGCCCGGAGATCCTCTTCGTCACCTACCGCGGCGAAAGGATACCCGAGAACCTGTCCGTCGTTTCTCTCCAGGTGCTGGGCAGCGACCGGGTGAGCATCACGGCTTTCGCCCCGGAGCTGGACCTGGCTGACCAGCGCGAGATCCACGCCTTCGTCCAGTCTCAAGCTCCGTTCCGGGCAACGGCCCCACTGGCGCTGCGCCGCTCGTACCCGGAAAGTTTGCCCTCCCCATTCGAATACAATCCCGCGCGGGTCTTCGCCGCGGTGTATTCCCAGGCCCGCGATGCCCAGCAGGGCGACCTCAGCCCCTGGCAGGAGCTGCCCCCGCTGGTGGCCCTGGATATCTTCCGCGAGCTGCTCTCCCACGAAGATTACGATCATCTCTACGAGACACCCCGTCCGGCTTCGGCTGAAAATATGTACGACCAGGCCCTGCGCCCGCCCCCCGACCGCCCCATCTATACCGCCGGCGCGCCAGGCGAGGCGTTTCCGCTCCGCGGTTTGCAGTATCGCTTCCGCCTGGCGGTGCGCAACCAGGGCATCCTGGGTTTCCAGTATATCGAGGACTCGCGCGGGCTGGAGTTGCAAACCGGGATCTATCCGCTTAACCGCATCAACCGCACAGAAGCCCGCCTGTTGGCTTCCTCCAGGGTGCTACGCGACCGCGGGATCAAGGTCATCAGCGCCGGCTTCGGTGACCTGTTCCCCGTCTCGGATGCGATCTACAAACAGCGCCTCGATTCCTGGCGGGCGACCTGGGAGCGCGACGCCGAGGTCGTCCGAGCTAGCGCCGACCTGGAAGCTATGCGCATCAAGACCCATGCCCGCGCCGAATCCCAGCGCGAGATGGGTCGCTTGCTTGCGCGCATCCTCCAGCGGCGCATGCGCCGCGAGGCGCTGGTGCTGCGTGTGCTCCAGGCGATCGAAAATGCCGCGGTGGACGGGCGCACCAGGCAACTGCTTCCCGGTGAAACGATCAACATCATCAAAACTGTGCGCGAATGGTTCCGCGATCGAAATGGGAATGGTGGAGGATCTTCTGGCGGACGGCTGCCGGATGTCCTCGGTCCGGGAGGGGAGTGATGAGCCGGAGGACTTCTCCCGCTTCTGAGCAAGAATGGTTCGACAATCCTCTCGGCACCGAGCGCCTGCTCGGCCTGGCCCGCCTCTCCGTGCTGGTCGGTAGCATGCTCTTATGCGGCGTGTTCGGCTCCCTGGTCATCGATGGGGTCAGCGTGGGCGAGATTGCCATAAGCTGGCAGCAAACGAACCCGCTCTTCCAGCGTCTGCCGACCGCGGTGGTTGGTTTCTTCGCCCTCTTCCTCAACGGGCACGCCCTGCGCTATATGATCGCCCCGTTCGCCGCCGCCCTGTTCGTCCTGATCCATTCCGCTCGGTATATCAAAGATATCTACAACCTGGACTCGTTCGGCGAAGCCTTCCAGTACGTGATCGCCTCCCAGTTCGGCATCAGCTATCCGACCGTGACGATTGACGGCGGGAAGATGCAGATCCCCGCCGGGCAGCGCCACGTGCTGAGCGTGATCGGCGGCCCGGGGATCGTAATCGTCCAGCCCGGTAACGCCATCCTCCTCGAGCGGCTGCGCCGCCCTGCCGGTGTCCAACCTGCCGGGTTTTATTTCCTCAAGCCCTTCGAGCGCATCGGCTGGATCGCCAACCTGGAGGACCAGCAGGACGACCTGGAATCGCTCGAAACCGTCACTCGGGATGGGATCCAGGTGACTGTGCTCGAGATCCGCTGGCGCTACCGCATCCTCGCCCCCACCCGCAATGGCCAGCCTGCCCCCCGCAGCATGACGAACCCCTATCCATTCAACCCGGTCTCGATCCAGAGGATGGCCTTCGCCCAAGCGGTCAGTCCCAATGGGCTGGACCCATGGTATACCTCGGTCCGCCGGGTAGTCACTAGCGAGATTTCCTCCTTTATCGCCGAGAAAGGCATCGATTTTCTCACCGCTCCACGCAGCTCCAGCGACGAGCCTCGCCGGGTGATCCGCGAGCGGCTTCTGGACAGCCCCGCCACCCGCACCCGCCTGGCCGACATCGGCGCGGAGCTGATCTGGGTCGATATCGGCCACATCGATATCAAAGAGGAAAGCGTCGACCAATCCCGCATTGGCCTGTGGCAGGCTAACCTGGAGGGGAGCGCTAACACTCTTAAAGCCTACGGCGAGGCCAAACGCCTCGCCTACCATGAGCTGGGCCGCGCCGAAGGGCAGGCCGAGATGGTCCTTTCCATCACCCAGTCGCTCGAAGGACTGAACCTGGACGAATGCACTACCGAAACTATTCAGGATCTGATCCTGGCCCGTACCGCCCAGGTCCTCGACGCGCTGGGCGAGCCGCCCCCGAAAGGCCAGCTCAACGCCGGCGGAAAGCCCGAGCCATGAACCTGATCCGTGCCATGGACCAGGCCCTGACCTGGCTCAATCCATTCGACGGGCCTTACGTCACCGACCTGGACCTGAAGGCGCAGGTGCGCGAGATCAACAACACCCAGCTCTTCGGCGCGGAGTTCGATGCTCTGGTCCAGAAAGCCCTCGAGGCCGGTCATCACTTTGGAGATGAACGCCTGCACGGCGAGTTGGGCGTGCTGGTCGCGGCGGCGTATTTCAAGAAGGGCGATCTGGAGCAGGCCCGCTCCTATCTCGAAGAAACGATCGACCTGTATCGCAAGGCGCGCGATTCCCACCGCGAGGCGGTCTCCACCTGGATGTTGGGGATTTGCCTGTGGCAGGCGGAAGACTGCCGCCAGGCGGCCTTCGAGGGCTGGCACGCCAGCCGTGACCTGTTCAAAATGCTGGCCTACCATTGGCTGCGCACCCAGCCCGACCCGGAGAAGGTAAAATGGTACCTCGACCGCATCGCGGATATGTCAGTCTGGATGGCGCGGAATCTCGAAGAAGCGGCGACCTGGCTCAACGCATTCGACCCGGCCAGCCTCGAGCCGCCCACAATCGTGCTGCGCGACCACATGACTGGCGCGGTGCAGCGCGGTGAATACGCCCAGGCGCGTCTCTACCTGGGCGAGATGATGGTCCTTGCCCGCGATACCGGCGACTATCTCCAGCTCCCCGAAGTATACGTAGAGAGCGCACAGGTTGAATTTCAAATGGGAAACCTGGAGGAGGCCGATCGCCGCCTGGATGAAGCCAGCCAGCGCTATGCCCCCGGATCGCACCGCCAGGCTGTGGCGCGTTGGATGCTCGGCTGCGCGCGCTGGCAGATCCCCGGCAAAGAGCACCTCGCCATCCGCGGTTGGCAGCAGGCCATCGTCCTCTTCGAAAATCTGGCTGTCGCAGCCGACCAGCGCGGCGACCCAACCCGCCGCCAGTGGTACCAGGAGCACGTTCGAGCGATGCAGGGAGCGCTGGAAGCCGAGATCCAAGAGATGTAGTTCTCAGTCAATCCGGCAATTCTCTCAGACTTCGAGGCCAACGATGAAGCGAAAACGATCCCCCAACTTTCGGACCTACCGTCCGCTGTTATTCGGTATTCTCTTTGGCCTGATTGCCGGCCTGGTCGCCGGCTGCGCCGCTCCCCAGGCAACGGAAACAGCCACCCCGCCCGGGCCAACCCGGGTCGAGCCGACCCGCGCCCCCTTGCCGACGATCATCCCCAGCGCCACCCGCCCGGATACCAGCACCCCGCGCCCCAGGCTCTCATCCACCCCGTCCGCCAGCCCCACGCCGCCAGGCGGGATCATTGGCCTGCCGGTGGTTTCTGTAGACCAGCGCTGGACGGCCCTCACCGTTCGCCAGATGCTCGACGGGACGGATACCTTCGTGCTCAAGGTCACCCACCTGACGGATGGCAAGGCCTGGCAGATCCAGCCGCTGGCGGCTAAAAGCCGCGTCTATGCCGGACCGGTGCGCTTTTCGAAAGACAATCTATTCCTCTACTACACGCTGCGTTCCAACAGCTTCACCGCTTGCGCCCCGCAGAGCCAGCCCGGCGGCGAAAGGCTCTACCGCCTGGACCTGCTCACCGGCGAAAGCGAGCAAATCAGCAACCAGTCCGGAACGGCCTGGCTCTCCCTCTCCCCCGACGACCGGGTACTGGCTCTGCTCAGCCACTCTTCGATCCACCTGACCCTGGTCGACCTGCCCTCGGTCGAGGTCACGGCCGGCTCCAGGTCCACCATTCCCACCGTGGTTAGCAAGCCCGTGAACAGCCCGCGCGTCCTCCCCGATCCCCTGCCGGTCGATTCGCTCAAGCCTCCCCTGGATACCGGCAATATCGTCTGGTCGCCGGACGGCGAGGAGCTGGTCTACGCCATCTACCTCGGCGACTGCCGGGATGAGAAAAATCTCACTACAGCCATCGTCCGGGTCGGCCTCAACGGCGCGCAAAGCGTGATCCTCCCCAGCGATCCGCGCGGCCTGGTTCCCATCCGCTGGACTCAAGTAGGCCTGGTCGTCGCTGACAAACAGGGCGTGATCTGGCAGCTCGATCCGCAGAGCGGCCAGGTAAAAGCATACGCCACACCCACTCCCCTCCCGCCCACGGGACCCCCGGCTCCGTCGGCAACGGAAACACCCTCTGGACTAACCTCTACGCCATAACTGCTCAGGCCCACCCACCTCGCTGTCGTTACAAGATCCCTTGGTCCCTTCCTGATTTCCTTAGCAATAAGTAACTGAGCGACGGCACTTGTTCTTACTGGTTTCTGTTCTCCGTTCTCTTCCTCGGTGCCTGAGCAACGAAGCAACTATGTTACGGCTCTCAGCTCTCGGTTCTCGCCCTTTATGATCCTCACCCTCAAGCTCCTCCTGACCCCTTTCCTGATCAGCGCCATCACTCTGGTCAACCGCCGATGGGGACCCAGGGTCGGCGGCTGGTTCATGGCCTTCCCGATGACCTCTGCCCCCGTCTCTCTGATTCTGGCTCTGCAAAACGGCGCCCCATTTGCCGCCCGTGCCGCGGTCGGCTCGATCGCCGGGATCGGCTCGGTGTGCGTTTTCAGCCTGGTCTATTCCCTCGTCTGCTCCTGGACAGGCTGGGCGCTCAGTGTGAGCGCTGCGATCATCGCCTTCCTGAGTGCGACCGCGCTGTGGAACCAGGTCAACCTTGAGTTGGTTCCCACATTTATCCTGGTTGTCGCGCTGATCCTGGGCATTTACCGGCTGATCCCGCGCCGGCCCTCTTCAGATTTGCCCGTCCGGACGCCGGCCTGGGATCTCCCCGCGCGGATCGTCCTCGCCACGGCCTTTGTCGTGGCCCTGACCACCCTCGCCGGGCTGGCCGGCCCGCAGTTGAGCGGCCTGCTCAACCCATTCCCGATTTTCACCATCCTGATCGCCAGTTTCACCCACCACCAGCAGGGTTCCGCTGCGGCGCGCGAGCTGCTCAGCGGCCTGGTCTCCGGGACAGGCGCCTACGCCAGCTTCTTCCTCGTCGTGGGCGGCCTGCTGCCCCTGCTGCCCATCCCAATTGTGTACGTCCTGGCGGCCATCGCGGCGGTGCTGGTCAACGGCATGTCGTTCCGGCTGACGCACCGCGAAGTTGCTCCGTCGCCGGGGCATTTGGGTAGTTAATGAAGAGAAACGTGCTCACCAAAATGAATAAGGGTATAATTCGAATCTGAATTCTGGTATTTATTGCTAATCTTACAAGATTCTTGATTACTATGAGAGGGGTGACAATTTCTTGTGAGCGGGATCTTCGGATTATTCACCCAAAGTTCACAAAACCTTTCCACTCTGGTGGAGGGCATGGGCAATAGCATGAGCCACCGCGATTGGATCAGGTCTGAGACCTATGTGGATGCAGCGCTGAATCTGGTCATCGGCCGGATTGGAATTGGGGTTTTCAATTCCGACCAGCAGCCTGTCTGGAATTCGAAACACACGATCGCACTGGTGATGGCGGGTGAATTTTATGATCCGGATAGATCTGGCGGCAAAGGCGACGAACAGCTTGCTCTATCGTATTACCAGGAATACGGTGAAACCTTTGCCAGCCGTTTGAATGGCGCCTTCGTGATTGGAATCCTGGACAAAAGGCAAAAAAAACTCGTCATCGCCAACGACCGCTTTGGCCTGTATCCTATATATTTTTCTACTTGGGGAGGAAACCTGGTATTTGCCCCAGAGGTGAAAGCGATCCTTGCAACCAAAATCGTACCCAAAAAACTGGACCTGATTGCTCTGGCCCAGTACATGCGCTTCCAGCACCTTTTGGGACTGCGTACTTTTTTCGAAGACATCCATTTGTTTCCCGCGGCGTCGATCCTGAGCTGCGACCTTCAAACCGGAGACTGCGAAACCCGGGCTTATTGGACTTTCGCGGATATCCCCGACCGGCTGAACGTCACCTTCCCGGAAGCGGCCGAAGAAACCGGTATGCTTTTACGCAGGACTGTGGCGCGCCTGACACAGGATCAATTGCGTCCGGGCGTTTTCTTGAGCGGCGGATTGGATTCGCGCACGATCCTCGGCTTGATTCAGCGGCGGCCCGTTGTCACGCATACCTTTGGCGCAAAAGGCTGCCGCGACGTCCGCTACGCGGCTCAAATCGCCAGGACCGTCGGGAGCGAGCATCACTGGCACGACCTGACCGATGGACGTTGGGTCGCCGATCACGCCGGCTTTCACCTCGAGCTGACCGAGGGTTTCCACAGTTGGATCCACTCGCATGGGATCAGCATGCTGCCCGAGGTGCGGAATACGATGGACGTCAATTTGACCGGATGGGATGGCGGAACCGTGATGGGACATGGCGATTCCATTGGGCCACGTATATCCGAATCGGTAGATGACCTGGCTCTCACCGCACTCTTGTTCCAACGGTTTAATCAACTATATACCTGGCCCGGGATTACAGAGGCTGAAGAAGGCTTTCTGTACCGTGACGAGATTTCGAAACGAATCCGTGGACTGGCATACGACTCGTTTGTTGTGGAGTTTGAGCATTTCCGGAAATTCCGCAAGGATTTACGCGGTGATCTGTTCTTTATCATTCATCACTGCCGCCGGATGACTCAGAACATGATCACTTTCGCCCGCTCCTATATCGAAGTGCGTTTTCCTTTTTTCGATTACGATTTGATCGAGTTTCTCTATGGGATTCCAGCCCGGGTTCGCGGTCACCGGGAATTATATCGAGACATCATCCAAAAGGAGCTTCCCCGCCTGGCATTGATCCCTTATGACAATGACGAATTCCTCCCAACGAGCAATTCAACCGTTCGCACAGCCCATGCGACAGCGGTCAAGATCGTTCACCGGCTTCGCCGAAACCAGCCGCAAGACACGCTCTACGCGGACTATGAGAACTACCTGCGCACGGATCTGCGCGCGTGGGGGGAAAAGATCCTCTTCGACCCCCGGTTGCTGAAGCGGGGCATTTTCAATCCCGAATTCGTGAAATCCATCTGGGCCCGCCATCAATCGAGGATGGAAGAATGGACGGTCGGGAAAATCGCGCCGATCATGACCTATGAAATGATGTTACAACGCTACTATGACTGATTGGTCACTTATTATTTGCGGTGATTGGGCGCCAATTGGTGGCCCTGAAAGATCGCTTATTATAGACCCGGTTAGCTATTATGGGGATCTTCTTCCGATTCTGCGCTCTGGAGATCTGGCAATTGTTAACGTAGAAGGTGCCATCACTGACGCTGATCTACTTCCAATTCAAAAGGATGGGGTTTCCATCCGTATCCCCACAGATCTGTTGACCGGACTGAGCGTAGTCCCGTTTCACCTGGCTTGTTTGGCCAATAACCATAGCTTTGATTATGGATTGGCTGGTTTTTTATCCACAAAAAAAGAACTTTCCAGGAAAGGTATTAACGTCGTAGGAGCAGGAGAAACTGCTCAGGAAACTTTGGCCCCACAGTTCTTTTCATTTGGGGAAACTCGTTTTGCACTTCTTAACATAGCCGAGGGTGAAGAAGGTCGATTTACAGGAGGAGGAGCCGGGGTCGCCTCCTTAGACCTGGTAAAAATCTGTGCACAAATTGCTGACTTGAAACGGCAGGTTGATCTAATAGCAGTCATAGTCCATGCCGGTAGAGAATACCTGCCGGTGCCAGCACCTTATATTCAAGCTGCTTTCCGGTCAATGGCCGCAGCAGGAGCTAAGCTGATCGTAGGTCACCACCCACACGTGCCTCAGGGTCGAGAAACGTATCATGGTGCAGAAATAATGTATAGCTTGGGTAATTTTGCATTTTGGTTTGAGCCGCCGACCGGACGACAAAAGACTGGATACTTTGTCAAAGCCTGTTTTCATGGACAGGAACTGGCGCAGGTCGAAACATGGCCTTATAGTATCCATCAAGAAGGCTTACGCCTTCTCCAGGGTGAAGAAAGGGATTCATTCGATAGAGATCTTGATAGATTGAGCGAGTTTATCTCTCGGCATGGCTGCCTGGAGATCATCTGGAAAGCATATTCGGACCGCTGGTTTGAGAAAAGGGGAATAGATGAGCTTGGGGAAAACGTAGCTAGATTAATCGGGATCTCTAAAACGCTCGAAGCGGTATTAAAACTGGCT
Source organism: Anaerolineaceae bacterium (assembly GCA_035542155.1). Lineage (GTDB taxonomy): Bacteria > Chloroflexota > Anaerolineae > Anaerolineales > Anaerolineaceae > DATKLX01. The sequence goes on along the minus strand of DATKLX010000029.1, from coordinate 8,652 downwards.
GTTTCCGAATACTCTGGAAGTCGGATTAAGGACCGCCTGGCACGGGCATTGATCTGGCGTTTGCTCCATCGTTTAAAAAAACAGAAAACCCGCGATACGAGGTCGTTGGATAAAGCAGCCGCAATACTTCGCAATCGCTTCGATACACCTGCCCATCGAGAAGTATATCTTTTGGCGCTTAAGCGAGTGATGGATCATGCGAATGGAAATGCTCCTCAATGGGCTTACGATCTCGTGGATGAATGGCAGGCACTTTAAATCGAATTTCCTGAGCTTATCCGAATACCATAATTGAGGGATCATGAGCGTCGTAACTGGGGATGTGATCAAGACCATTTTCAAAAACACAGGCTTTGTGATGTTGGGGAATACATTGCTGAAAGTGATGAATTTTCTATTCAGCCTTTTGGTCATCCGTAGGCTCGGCGACGATCGTTTTGGTCAGTATTCCATAGTAATTTCTTTCGTCACCCTGTTTCAAATTTTCGCTGAGCTTGGTATGTCACAGTACGTTATGCGGGAAATCGCGCGCGATCGTACAAAAACCAAAGTCCTATTTTGGAATCTGGTCGTGGTTCGTTTCCTGTTGGGGATTGCGGGGACGGTCGCAATTACTTCCTTTGCTGTTGCGTTTAAGTACTCACAAGAGCTGGTTATCGGCGTGCTGGTATATTCCTGCTCCTTCTTGCTAGCTGCTTTTCAATCCCCAATTCAAATAGTACTAACCGCCAACGAGCGGTTCGATTTGGTTTCATTAATGAATATCGTTGGCCAGGTGGTATTTATCCTTTTCGGTAGTATTTTCTTATTTAGCGGCCTGGGGTTTATCTGGTTGATTTCCGCTAATATTATCAACCTTTTCGTGCAAACGATCCTGGGTGTCGGGCTGATGCACCGTTTCAATCTGGTGCAAAGACCCAATGAGATCACACCTCGGTATTGGCCGCAATTGATTAAATCAGGTCTACCCTTCGGAGTAATCACTTTTTCATTGTCGATCGCTTTCAATATTGATACGGTTATTCTTTCCAAATATGTTCCTAACGCTGAAGTCGGTTGGTACAACGTGGCTTATAATCTGATCTTTTCTATAATGTTTGTGTCTGGAAGTTTCAAGGAGGCGATGACACCGACGCTTTCCAAAACGTATGTAGACCACCCCGAGGAAGTCACGAAGTGGTTCTTTCGAATGGTCAAGATCATCACCAGCATTTCTTTACCGATTGCAGTGGGGGGGATGATCTTGGCAGAACCAGTAATCCGATTTTTATATTCAGAGGAATATCTGCCGGCAGCCCGCGCGTTTCAGTTGATCATCTGGGATGTTCCCTTTCTGATGTTCGCCAGTTTCGGGGGGAACATCAGTGCGGTAGTGAAAGAGGAGCGTGTCGGGGCTAGGGTTTACCTGGTTGCCGCGGTCGCAAATATCATCATGAATTTGTTCATCATTCCACGCTATGGCTATCTGGGAGCAGCGGTGACCACGGTGCTCACCGATTTCATCGCGGCAGCTCAATTTTATTTTTTTTACCGGTCCAGGCTCAAATTGCCCAACCTGATGCCAATCTGGATGAAAATTATCCCTGCAACCCTGGGAATGGGGTTATTGATTTCGCTGTTTGGAAACTTGCACCCGCTTATCCTGCTCGTTCTGGGTGCATCTACATACGGAATCCTGACCTGGATGTTGGGCCTGTATGATGAAACAGAAAAACGGCTTGTATTACGCGTCATCCATAAATTCTTCTCCTTTGGTTCCTCAAAAGAGGTTTCGTGAACCTTTCATTGAGACATGCGCATGTCAAAAATTCTGATAGCTGTCCATCATTTTCCACCTCAATATACTGGGGGGGCCGAAAACCGAGCTTTTCGAACTGCGCTGGCGCTACAAAACCGGGGTCATACCGTTCAGGTCGCTTGTATCGAAAGCATTACCGATGACACAACAGATCCGATCCGCAGCAGTGACGAGATTTACCAGGGCCTGCCCATCAGGCGGTACTTTTTTTGCCTGGCATCCGCCCCAGACAAATTTCGTTGGGAATATTTCAACCCCTGGATTGGCGATCAGATCCCTTCGCTGATTCGTGAATTCCGGCCGGATATCTTTCATTTATTCAGTGGTTATCTGATGACTGCCAGTGCTTTGAATGCAGCCTTCGAGAGCCAGATCCGGACGGTTGTCTCCTTAACTGATTTCTGGTTCCTGTGCGCCAGGATTAACATGCTGCGCAGCAACGGCCAGCTTGACTCCCGAAGAACCGCAGATCAAGTCCCGCGGAACACAGTCGAATGCGCCCGCTGTATGGGTGAAGAGCAGCGGCGCTATCGCATTCCGGGAAGGTTTCTTCCAGGATTAATGAACCTCTATTGGTCGCGGCAAACCAAAAGAATCCAGGAAATCCAGCTTCGAAACCAAACCCTGCTCGAGGCTCTAAATCGGGTCGACGTGATCCTGAGCCCATCCCAGTTCCTGCGCGATGTATACATCCAGGCCGGTGTGGAACCAAAACGGATTCATTATTTACGCCAGGGAGTTGATCTGTCTTCATTAAAGCCACTTCCTCCCCGACCCTTCAGCCCGCCTTTACGGATTGGGTATATCGGTCAAATCGCGAATCATAAAGGTGTGCATATTCTGGTGAAAGCGGTCTGCTCCCTTCCGGAGGATGCTTTAGATCTTTCCATAATTGGAGATGCGACAAAATTCCCGAATTATACCCAAAAGCTGATGGACCAGACCGGAGGCGATCCAAGAGTCCACTTCACGAAACCGGTTGAACAGGGGAGCATGCCCGAGGTATATCGTAATTTTGATGTCGTAGCAGTGCCATCCCTGTGGTATGAAAACAGCCCCAATGTGATTCTGGAAGCCTTTGCCTGTCAGATCCCGGTGATCGCTTCCAATCTGGGCGGTATGGCAGAACTCGTTCAAGATCGTCGGAATGGATTGCTATTTGAAGTGGGAGATGATCGGGATCTGGCGCGGAAACTTAAATCGCTGCTGGACAACGCCCGGATGATCGACGATCTGCGGATGAATATCCCCCCTGTAAAATCTGAGGAACAGGAAATCAACGAACTATCATCCATCTATCTCAATTGAATACAGTTTACCCTGGGTCTTTCAGCAGATCCTGGTACTTTGGATAGCGCTCGATGAAGCTGCTCACGAACCAGCAGTAGGGGACGACCTGATAATGATGCTCGTGGGCATAATCCAGCCCGGTTTTGACCAGTGCGGTCCCGATTCCGCGTCCTTCGATGGCCGGTGGAACTCCGGTGTGGATGAACAATATCGTGTTTCCGCGAATCGTGTAGTCGAGTACAGCAAGCTGGCCTTCGACCTCTAGTTCGAAGCGGGACTCATTCGGATTGTGGACGACGTGATAATCATTCATCGTTCTTTTGGCATTTCGCGCACAACCCGAATAAGACCAGGTGGTTGGTGGTGATTTTATACAGGTGCGAGCTTTCCAGGGTGGAAAAGAATTCCTGGACTTCCACATCGGCGATGGTGACCACTTTCCCGCACTTCTGGCACACCAGGTGATGGTGCCGTTGATCGCTGACCAGTTCGTAGACCGCCGCCCCGGTGCCCATATCCGAAACGGATAGACGGCCGTTGCTGACCAGGCGGTCGAGCGAACGGTAAACCGTGGATTGGTTGACCGCCGGCAGCCTGTCCCGGATCTGTTCGTAGACTTCGTGCGAGGTAAGATGGGAGTGTCCCTGGGAAAGAGTGTCCAGGATAGCCTGGTCAACGGAGGATGCGCGCATGCCCTGATTCTACACCAATTTGGTTCCGCGGCGTTCTCAGCTAGGAACGTCTGTAACTTCGAAGCGGTTCAGAGCTGCAGTTGCCAGCCCATCCCCCGGAATTTCAAAGATGCGATCCGCCAGTCGCCCTTTCATTTCCTCATACAAACGCAGCACGCCCCGGCCGTTTCCAAATTTTCGCGGATCCACCTGGATGAAATAATCAGCCAATCTGCGGTCTGCTTCCGGAGAAAGGGATTCCTGCCTCTGGCTGCATAATCCATGAAAAATCTCCATCAGCTCGGCAGAAGTAAAGTCCGGAAAATCGAGGCAGGCGGAAAAGCGCGATTCGAGCCCGGGATTGCTGGCGATAAAATTCTGCATCTCGGCTGTATAGCCTGCTGCAATCACCACCAGGTGGTCGCTGTAATCCTCCATCGCTTTTACTAGGGTTTCGATCGCCTCGTGGCCGAAATCATCCGAGCCGCCCCGGATCAAGGCATACGCCTCATCGATGAAGAGCACCCCATCCAGCGCTTCCTTGATCCTCTCCATTGTTTTAATCGCTGTCTGGCCAACGAAGCCGGCTACCAGGTCTACCCGGCTGACTTCGACGCAGTGTCCTTTGCGCAGCACCCCCAGCGCTTTCAACATCTGTCCCATCAGCCGTGCGACCGTTGTTTTTCCGGTGCCGGGATTGCCCTGGAATATGAGGTGCTTGCTGGCCTGTTGGTGACTCTTTTTCAGCGGTTTTCCGGTCGAACCAGTTTGTGAGCGGCGGGCAGCTTCGAGTTGGAGCAGGCGCGCCTGGCGACGCAGGTATCTCTTCACTGGCTTCAACCCGACCAGGCGATCCAGTTCGCCCAGAATGGTTTCCAGATCGGCAACTGCTTCAGGCTGGTACGCGCGGACAAGCTCCGGGAAATCGATCCAACGGAGCGGCTCGTCAACCGGCAGGTGGTTGTCCACCACGCGTAGCGCCCTGCGCCGGTCCACGGCCTCGACCAGATTGCGGATCTCCCCCGCGTTTCCAAATCCTTCGCTACGGGATGAGTGCATCTGGTTGATTACCTCGTCGATGGTCTGCGACAAATTTGGATCCAGGTCAAGGTTGTGGGTGGACAGCAGCCGATCGAAAATCTGGCGTAGCTCACTGGGAGAAAAATCAGGAAAGGTCAGGCGATTATCCTCGGGGAATCGGCGGGCTAGCCCCGGATTGACTTCCAGGAACTGTCTCATTTTTTCCGTATACCCGGCAGCGATCACCACCAGGCGGTCGCGGTCGTCTTCCATTCGCGTCAACAGCGTCTCGACCGCCTCTTCGCCGAACGATCCGCGGTTTTTCTCAACCAGCGCATAGGCTTCGTCGATGAAAAGCACTCCATCCAGAGCATGATCGATCAGTGTATTGGTGCGGATGGCGGTGCCACCGACATGGTCAGCGACCAGGTCGACTGCCCGGGCTTCAACCAGGTGCCCACGTTTGAGGATCCCGGCCTCGCGATACATCTCGCCGACCAACCGCGCTATAGTAGTTTTTCCGGTGCCGGGGTTACCGGCAAAGATCATGTGCAGCATCGGTGGGGCAGCCTGCCGATCATGGTTGAGATTGTACCAGGCAGCCATCTCCCTCAGTCGCATTTTCACCTCCCCCAACCCAACCATCTCCTCCAGCCGATCTGAAACAGGCCGATTGGACAGGTCAGCCGCAAACCAGTTCTGGCTTCGGGCTGTCTCCAGACTGAGAGTCAGGTTTTGGCCGCCGGAATGCGCCTCACGTCTTGCCTGGCGGATCCGCGCGAACCATTGCCTGGCCCGCAGCCCTTCCGTAGCCATCCATTGGATGAGTCGATCTAGCTCACTTTCATTCACCCACACCGGGCTGCGAATGGATACCAGCTCGATCAGACGGCGCACCTCTTCTGGATCCGGACCACCGATCAGCGCCAGCGGGCTTATCTGAGATTTCTCCCGCCGCCAGCGCAGGATCAGCGACCGAATTTCTGGGATCGATAAGCTACCCGCGACCTCGCAGAGATCAGCGTAGGTGTCCGCGGAAAAAACGAACAGGCATACGTTGTTATTGGAAAGAGGAAGGCGGGTCCACTCTCCGAGCAAGCCTGCCATGGTCCGTGGGTCCTCGATATAATGAAGAGCTGCTTCGGCTTGAAGGACCACAACCGCTGTCCGTGGCCCATTCTCTGCCCTCATCAGCGTGTCCAGCAGGCGCAATGCGTGAACGTCTCCCATACCTGACCCAACTGGACCGCTATTTACTGGGGGTTCATCCTCGATCATGAAAACCACTTTTTCTTCCAGTGGTCCCCCGCTCAATCGCGCCATTTTTCCGGCTTCGCGAACACGTCGTGGGGCGATCAGACCGGACGGCCGCGAAAGCTCATAAGACTGGGCATCGAAAAAATAGATCTGCCGGTGAGGAGCGTAAAAAACGATCCGTTCAAAACCAAGAAATCGCAGGTGCTCCCAGAGCGCTCGTTCGATCGTTAGATCCTGGTGGCTCTCGTTAATCAGGGTATCCTCAATTCCAGGACCATAGAGGATAAAAAAATGCCCTCCCAATTCGAGATGAAGGGCGGCAGCGATGCGCTGGATCGCCATCCTTATTGTCCTTGCGCCCTTTCTCCCCCCAGAAATTGAAATACGTCTCTCGTTTCCCCGATCTGTTTCCGAGAACCTGGCTGTCCAACCGGCTGTTCTCTGTTCTCCGTTCTCCATTCTCTTCCCTCAATGAACTCTCCTACCTTCAACCCCCTCTGCTCCAGCGATCGCGCAATTTCTTTCGCCCGGTGACGCAGCTCGTGTTCCGAGAGCTGGTCCACGTCAAGTGATTGGATTGTAAGCTCGCTGCCGGTCGGGGATTTTCCACTTGGGTCGACCCGGATCACGACCTCGCTGCCGTCCAGGCTTTGGATCCTGGCGGAATATCCCACGCGCATATCTCCTTCAACGTATCCGCATTCCTGGAGGTTGTACCCCTGCTCTTCTAATGCTTCGACCACCATGTCGGCGATATTGATTCGCGACTGCGAGCTCAGCACTGCCACTCGCGCTTCCAGGAGGTTCTGCTGGAACCTTGTGTGAAGCTGAGGGATCTGTCCTTCGACCAGCTCGCGTAGATCGGCAGTGTTCAGGCTGATCGCTTGGCTGGATAGTTCCTCGACCAATGCATCCACCTGGTCGCGGAGGAGGTTGTATCTGCCATCACTCCATTGGTTCACGTTGATCTCAACAGGCAGGATTTTCCCATCCATATCCATCGCTGGGATAACCGCATTGGTGAAGATGGCTTCTTGTAAATTCAGCGCTCCTTCCAGGGCCGCCATCCGCCAGATACGCCATTCCGATTCGAGCTCCTCGAGCTCCAGGCGAAGTTCCGAGACGTGTAGACAGGCCTGCTGCCCGAGAGAAAGGCCGGCTTCGTAAGCGCCCTGGCTCAGGTTACTGTCGGCCAGGTCAGCCTCTTGAAAGTATTGTTCGAGCAATCCGGGGAAGAAGAAGGAATGTGCGTAATTTTCGGCGATGAAGCTCGCGATCGTATAAGCCGCGTTCACCCATTCTGCTGCAAGGTTGGCTAGCGCCTGTTCACGAGAAGCCTGATATTGGGCCAGCACGTTCAGGTTCTCCTGAATGGTAACGACTTCATCGTTCACCATTGCCACCTGGTTGGTGATATCCATCAGCGCGCCGGATTGGTCCTCTACAACCTGGTTTAAACCGTTCAGCCAACCGGCCAGGCTTATTAACTGCGAATGGCGGATCGCTTGCTCCTCGGCGAATAGATCATTGTATCGCTGGTCCCGCTCGGCAAGAACCTCATTCAGGTGATCTCCCAGCCTTCCAGCGCAAGCCTGCATCGCGCTGGCCAATTGTTCTTCTTGCTCGATTAGACGGTGGTTCAAATGGCGTTCCCAGCCGCGGACCATCTTCCCCACCTTGGTTAAGGATTTCTGGTAATCCTGCTGGCGGCGTTCCACTTCGTTGATCCCGTTCCAGACCTGCACCATGTTTTGCTGGCGGACATTTTCTGCCAGTTCTGTTGGATTCTCGAGCGGCGCACGTAGGTATTGTTCTGCGAAATGCATCCGCTCGATTTCACGAGGCTGGACTGTGACAAGGGCATGCTTATACCCGCTCATTTCAGATTCCTAGAGAAGACCGCCCACCAGAGTCTGCGCCTTTTCGACTGCCTCGTGGAATAAAGGTTCAAAACCGCGCGGAGGTATGCCAACCACCTCTGCGATTTCAGCCTGGAGGGTCACTTCCACCCGGCGCGGACCGGTCTCGAAATCAAATCCGGCCAGGCGGTCGGTAAGATGGAGGATGCGCTGGTTGCTGCTCCCTCGCAAGCCGCGGTTATCGTTCAATGCGGCGATATACATTCCATCGATCAGGACGTCACATTCTTCAATCAGATCGATTACTCCGGCCATCCCAGGGCTGGTCAGCAGTTTTTCCAGCGTAAAGCCGGTGTAGCAGATCAAGGATAGGTCGGGCCTGCGCTGACGGGCCAGCCGGGCTAATTTCGCCAGGCCCTGGGCTTGCAGCATCGGTTCGCCGCCGGAAAAAGTGAGCCCGCAAATCCCCTGGTTTTGGACCAGCTCCTCAGCTAGTAGCTCTGGCCGTACTCGCCTGGCTTTGACGGTGGGAATCCAATCTGGGGCGATGCAGCCCGGGCAGTGAAATGGGCAGCCCTGTACCCAGACGACGGAGCGCAGGCCTGGCCCAAGCGCGTGAGTGGTCGCTGCTGTCGCAGCAACATTGAGCTCCGGCAAGCCGCCGGAGGGATAAACCCCTGCAAATTGAGAATTAGTATTTAACAAACTCACAATAGAAGATCCATTCCAATTATTAGAACGTTCATTCCAAAAATAT
>DATKLX010000028.1:0-9652 GCA_035542155.1 Anaerolineaceae bacterium | reverse complement strand
CCACCTATACTCTTTTTATCGAGACCTGTTGCGTTTCCCCAGTCGGTCTTCATTCCAATCCATAAGGAAGAGCATAATGGCAAAAATCCTAATGATTTACCCTGAAAAGTGTACCGGTTGCCTGAACTGCTCGGAAGCCTGCTCCTATACCAAGGAAGGCCGCTTCCGCTCGGCAGCATCCCGCGTACACGTATATACGTGGGAGCGTGAAGGCATTTCTGTGCCCATGATGTGCCAGCAATGTAACGACGCGCCCTGCGTGAGCGTCTGCCCAACCGGTGCGATGCACCGCAATACCGGCGAGCTGATCGTGCAATATGATCTGTCCAAATGCATCCGCTGCCGGATGTGCGTCCAGGCCTGTCCCTTTGGGAACGCGGTGTACGACAGCGTCACCGACGCGATCATCAAGTGCGACCACTGCCAGGGCAAACCGGCCTGTGCGGCAGCCTGCCCGGTGAAAGCCCTCGAGTATGTCGATGAAAGCGTCTCGACGCGCACCCGCAGCAAGGCCTTCGCGCAAAAGTTTAAGGAAGCCTTCCAGGAGGTGGCATAATGTTCGGCTGGACCGGAACTATCCTACGCGTAAATCTGACGACCGGGGAGATCAAGAAAGAGCCGACCAACCTGAAGGATGCCAGACTGTTTATCGGCGCTCGCGGATTGGCTACCAAGATCCTGAGCGATGAGATCGATCCCACTATCGATCCATTGGGCCCCGAAAACAAGCTCATCTTTGCCCCCGGCCCCCTCTCCGGAACGATGGCCCCTTCGATGGGCCGCTATGACGTGGTGTGCAAAGGCCCGTTGAATGGCACAGTCGCGGCCTCGAACTCGGGCGGCTCCTTCGGCCCGGAAGTGAAATTCGCCGGCTACGACATGATCATCTTCGAAGGCGTTTCCAAAAAGCCTGTCTACCTGTGGGTGAAGGACGACCAGGCCGAGCTACGCGACGCTGCGGACCTGTGGGGCAAAAACGTCTTCGACACGACCGACCTGATCCGCGCCGCGACCGAAGAAGAGGCCAAGATCGCCTGCATCGGCCCGGCTGGTGAGAAGAAAGTGCTCTTCGCCAGTGTGATGAACGAGATGCACCGGGCTGCCGGCCGCTCCGGCGTCGGCGCGGTGATGGGCTCGAAGAACCTCAAAGCCGTGGCGGTGAAAGGCAGCGGCGTGCTCGAAGTGGCCAGGCCCGAAGACTTTGAAAAAGCCGTGATGACAGCACGCAAGATGATCGAAAATCACCCCGTCGGCGGGGCGGGACTGCGCCTGTATGGCACGGAAGTGCTGGTGAACATCCTCAACGGCGTGGGCGCGCTGCCCACGCGCAACTACCACGAGAGTTACTTCGCCACGGCAGATAAAACCGGCGGCGAGACGCTCTCGGCCAAATATCTGATTCGGCCTAAGGGCTGCTTCTCCTGCGTCATCTCCTGCGGGCGGGTGACCAAGGTCACCAACCCCAAGTTTGCCGGGGAGGGCGAAGGGCCTGAATACGAGACCGGCTGGGGCTTCGGCGCGGACAGCGGCGTGGACAACATGGACGCCATCATCAAGGCCAATTACCTGTGCAACGAGCTGGGACTGGACACGATCACCTGCGCCGCGACCATCGCCTGCGCGATGGACCTGTACGAGTGCGGGTACATCACCGCCAAGGAAACCGGCGGGATGGCTATCCGCTTTGGCGACGGGGAGACGATGGTCAAGCTGGTCGAGATGATCGGCAATCGCGAGGGCATCGGCGACCAACTGGCCGAGGGCTCCTACCGCTTTGCCGAGAAATTTGGCCACCCCGAGTTCTCGATGTCGGTCAAGAAGCAGGAAATGCCGGCCTACGATCCCCGTGCTGTCCAGGGTATTGGCCTGCAGTACGCGACCAGCAACCGCGGCGGCTGCCACGTGCGCGGATACACCATCTCCCCCGAGGTGCTGGGCGTGCCCTCCAAGTTCGACCAGCATACCACGGAAGGCAAACCCAACCTGGTGATCACCTTCCAGAACCTGACCGCGGCGCTGGACTCGACCGGCGCCTGCCTGTTCACCACCTTTGGCATCGGCGCGGACGAGCTGGCTGCCCTGCTCTCTTCGGTCACCGGCGTGCCCTACTCCACGGATGATTTTATGAAGGCCGGCGACCGCATCTGGAACCTGGAGCGGCTCTTCAATCTCAAGGCGGGACTGGCCGGCAAGGACGACACCCTGCCGCAGCGGCTCTTCGAAGAGCCAGTCCCCGCCGGGCCGTCCAAGGGCGAGATCAGCCACCTGGACCAGATGCTTCCCGAGTATTATAGCCTGCGCGGCTGGACTGAAGAGGGCGTCCCCACCGCGGAGAAATTGAGCGAGCTCTCCTTATCGTGATCGTTGGCTTCAGCGGTTGAAGGTGTACCCCCTCTCCTGGGTAACCCGGGGAGGGGGATTCGTGAAAAAGGCGGATCGAACCCTTTCATGAGAATCCATTATTACGCCACCCTGCGCGAAGTGACCAAAACCAGGGAAGAGACCTGGACCGGGCCGGAAAAAACCCTGGGCGAGCTGCTCGACGCACTGTGTAAAAAATACGGGCCTTCGTTCCAGAAGTGGGTCGCGCAAGATGGGCACGGCAGTCTGGCCATTTTCCTGGTCAACGGCCAGGATTACCGCAGCCTGGATGGGCTGGAAACCCGGCTTTCGCCCGAGGATACGGTTTCGATCTTCCCGCCGGTAGCCGGCGGTTGAATGGAGGAGTGCAGCGTGGACATTCTGGCAGGTATTCCACTGGCGGCTCTGATAGCCGGTGTGGTGGCTGAACTGATTTTCGGGCGGCTTCTCTCCACACGGGGGAAAGGATGGCTGGCCTTCGGCTTTGGCCTGATCTCGCTGGCTGTGACGGCGGTCGGGCTGGCCCCCACGATCATCCAGGGGAAAACGTTCGCAATCAACCTGCTCCCCTGGCAGCCTGAATCACCGGTCAGCTTTTATGTGGATGGGCTGAGCTTGTTGTTCGCCTTAATGGCGACCGGGATCGGCAGCGCGATCCTGTTTTACTGCATCGATTATATGGCGCACGAAGAGGACACCACCCGCTTCTATGTTTTGATGCTGATCTTTATCGCCGGACTGTACAGCCTGGTGGCCTCGCGCAGCCTGCTCGTGGCTTACCTGTCCTGGGAAGTGATCGGGCTGTGCTCCTACTTCCTGGTCGGTTTCTGGTACCGGGAGCCGGCCGCGGCCAATGGAGCCAAAAAAGTGCTCCTGATGACGCACATCCCTGGCTACGCCCTGCTGATCGCCATCCTGCTGCTCTACCATGGATCGGGAACCTTCCTGTGGACCGACCCGGCCCTGACGGCGCAGTTCACCACCGGCATCTTTGTGCTCTTCCTGGTCGCGGCGATGGCCAAATCGGTCATATTCCCGCTGCACACCTGGATCCCCGAAGCGATGAACGCGCCCACGCCGGTATCCGCGCTGCTGCACTCGGCGTGTTACGTGAAAGCCGGCGTGTACCTGGTGGCGCGGCTCTACTCGATCACGCCCTGGCAGCCGGACTGGAACACGATCGTGATGGCGCTGGGCTGCGTGACGATTTTTGTCGGAGCGCTGTTTGCCCTGGTCGAGACCGACCTCAAACGGATGCTGGCCTTCTCAACGATCAGCCAGCTCGGATATATCGTCACCGCTTTTGGCATCGGTACGCCGCTCGGGGCATTGGCCGGGGCGTTCTACGTTTTCAGCCACGGGCTCTTTAAAGGCACCCTGTTCCTGTGCGCCGGCGCGGTGCAGCATGCGGCGGGCACGCGGGATATGCGCCAGTTGGGGGGACTGGCCGGGCGCATGCCAGGCACGACCCGCACCTGGCTGGTAGCTACCGCGGCAATCATCGGCGTGCCGCTGACGAACGGGTTCGTGGCCAAATGGCTGCTCTACGACGCGGCTCTCGAAGCGGGCTTCGGGGCGGTCATGCTCGTGGCCTGGCTGGTCTCCACGTTTACCGCCTTTTACATGCTCAAAGCCACGGTGAGCGTGTTCTACGGCGAAATGCCGGCCAGCCTGGAGAACCGGGAGATCGAGGAGGCTTCTCCGCGCATGCAGGCGGGGATGGGGATCCTGGCGGCTGCATGTGTGCTCTTTGGCCTGGCGCCCCAGCTCCTGGTGAACTGGATCGCCAACCCGGCGGTCAAGGCGATGGGCTTCCCTTCCAGCGTGGAACTTACTTTCCTGGGCCTGCACACGGGCACTGCGAGCGTGCCAGTCACGGCCGGGGCGGTCCTGGCTATTGCGGCGCTGCTGGTGGCGGGCCTGGCCCTGGGTTTCCGGCGGCCCTCTCCAAAAGGGGTCTCCGCCTTTACGGGAGGGGACCCACTGCCGGAAGAGAATACCCTCGATGTGGATGACTTCGCCGAGTATGCCGAGGATAACTTCCAGCCGGCCCTGCAGGCGACCAATCCAGATCCATTCTACCTGCGCCTTGGGAAGGCGGTCGACTGGGTGGCAGAGCGCTTGGGGTGGGTCGCCGCAGCCTTTGATCAGCGCCTGCTGGCGTTACTGGTCCTATCAGCGGCTGTGGTCGCCGCGGCAGTCTGGTTATCGTGACGGGAGGATCGGGCATGGCAATCTTGGAATACACCGGATTGGATTGGCGCGTCGCCTTCACGGCCGTGGCAGGCCTGATCTGGATCGCCGCGCTTTTATACGCCAGGCGCATCCCGCAGAGCGCGCACTTCGCCTGGGCCAGCTTCGCCGCAACCGGCCTGATCCTGGCCGGGCTGTGGGTTCCATCGGTGGCCCTGCACACGCTGCTCCTGGACCTGGCGGCGCTGGTAGTTGTCGCCCTGGTATGGGAGCAGGATAGCCGGACGGGCAGGCTCTACCTGGCCGCGGTGGTGGCTGGGGCGCTCCTGGCGGCCGTCGGGATGGCCCTGGGTGGCCTGCTCTCCGCAAGCGCGACCGAACCCGCTGGCGCAGCCGGCAAGCTGGCCCTCGCGTTGATTCTGCTGGGTTTTGCCCTCAAGCTGGCAATCATCCCGTTTTCCTTCTGGCTGCCCGCATTGGCCGGATCCGTCAGCCCGATGACCCTGGTGGTCGTGATCTCGTTGCTGGACATGGCCGAGCTGGGCGAGCTGGCCCTCCTGCGCGTGGAAGCGCCCTGGCTATTCGCCTCCGCCCAGGGAGTATGGCTCGCCCTGGCGTTGATTAGCATGTTTGGCGGGGCGCTCCTGGCGCTGGCGCAGACCAGCCTGCGGCGGATGCTGGCCTTCTCGACCATCGACGATATGGGCTACCTGATCCTGGGACTGGCGGTAGGGACGCCGGGCGGTGTCCTGGGAGCCCTGCTCGGAGCGATTTCGCACGCGATATGCAAGTTCCTGCTCTTTGGGGCGATCGGGGTGGCCGAGAACGATGAGCAGCGCCCGGTCACAACGGTGGACTGCGGGCTGGCCTGCCGGTACCCGCTGGCGGCCGCGGCGTTCATCGCCGGCGCGCTGGGGATGATCGGGGTGCCGCCTCTCCTGGGCTTCCTGGGCCGCTGGCGGCTGTACCTGGGCGGGATCGAGCAGGGTGGGGCAACCCTGGGACTGGCGATGACTGTGGCCACGGCGCTGGCCCTGCTCTACTACGTCCGCGCTTTCCACCAGGTCTGGCTGGGCAAACCGCGGATTGAACAGCAGTCCGCTCCCCAGAATATCTCCGTGATCGGGACGACCTTTGTGGTCTGGATCGCACTGCTGATCCTGATCGGCCTCTTCCCGGCGCTGCTGCCCGGTTGGAATGTGAGGTGAAACCTATGGCTGGTATCTTCACAAACCTGATCAATCTCTCCCGGCGGCGCTCGCCATGGGTCTATCGCTTGAACGCCGGGTCATGCAACGGCTGCGACATCGAGGTCGCGCCCTGCTTCTGCCCGCGCTACGATGGCGAGCAGATCGGCGCATTGTTGCAGGGCAGCCCCAAGCACGCCGATATCCTGCTCGTCTCGGGACCCATTACCCTGCGGACAAAAGCCATCCTCAAAGATATTTACGACCAGATCCCCTCGCCCAAGGCGGTGATCGCGATCGGGTCCTGCCCCGCCAGCGGGAATGTATTCTCTGGCAGCCCAACCGTGATCGGCTCGGCGGAGGCGGTCGTCCCCGTGGACCTGTACGTGCCCGGCTGCCCGCCGCGGCCCCAGGCCATTTTAGAGGCCATTCAAACCGCCGCTGACCTGCTGGCCAAAGGCCAGACCCGCTCGCAGATGGAGGTGCAGCATGGCTGATTCGTGGTGGCGCGCCCTCCTTGCTATTTTGGTCTGGCCGGGGCTGCTCGCCGGGGCGGTTTCCGGCTGGTTCCTGCTCTGGCTGAGCCGCAAGGTCACCGCCCGGCTGCAGGGGCGCCAGGGGCCTCCGTTTTACCAGCCCTTCTTCGACTTCTGGAAGCTGGTGGGGAAGAACACACTGATCCCCCGGGGGGCCAACCCGGTCGTCTTTTATGCGCTGCCCATCCTCAGCGTAGTCTCGGTCGTCTTTGCCCTGGCGCTGTTGCCCGTTCCCGGTGGGACGATGATCTCCTTCCAGGGGGACCTGGTGCTGCTGATCTACCTGCTGGAAATGCCCGCACTGATGGACATCCTGGCCGGGTATGTCACCCACTCGGTATACGCCGAGGTTGGATCGGCGCGCGAGGCGCTGCTTTCGCTGGCGTATAACCTGCCCTTTATCAGCGCCCTGGTCGCGCTGGCCCTGAAGGCCGGCTCTTTCCAGTTGGGGACGATCGCCGCGATGGCAATCTCGCCCGTTCATTTCCTCGCCGCGCTGGCGCTGTTCCTGGCCATCCTGGCGCGCCTGCGGGTCAACCCGTTCTCCATTCCCAACGCGGAAGAGGAGATCGTGGCGGGCATCCACGTGGAATACAATGGCCTGCCATTGGCCTTGTTCGAGCTGACCCATGGTATGGAAGCCGCGGCATTGGTCGGCCTTCTGGCGGGGCTCTTTTCCGGGTCGATTGCCAGCCCGGGGCCGGAGCTGGCGGCCTTCTGGCTGATCGCGCTCGTCGTAGTCCTGTTGATCTGCCTGGTCGCCGCGGGGACCGCGCGGCTGAAAGTTCAACACGCGTTTCGCTTCTACTGGACCTGGGGCTTCCTGGCGGCGGCCTTGGTGCTCATCGGCGCGCTGATCTTCTGAGGCTGAAAGGGAGAGGATGAACATCTTCAACGTACTGCTGCACAATTTCACCCTGCGGCCGCGAACGCTTCCACCGGAAGATCGGGTTGCATACCCGGAAGGTTTTCGCGGCGAGCTGGGCCACCAGGCGGAGCTGTGCACCCTGTGCGGTACCTGCGCCTACGTCTGCTCGCCCGGGGCGATCCACCTGGAAAAAGGGCCGGAAGCCGGCGCCTGGAACTATGACACTGGGCGCTGCACCTTCTGCGGACGCTGCGCCGAGTACTGCCCTACCCACGCCCTGGCGCTGGCCACCCGGCCGGTTGGCCTCTTCGAAGAGCGCGCGGTACAGCAGATCGAGCATGTCGTGGCCTACCAGCACTGTACCCGCTGCGGCGCGACCATCCTGCCCCTGCCGGCCGAGACGCTGGTCCGCCTGTATCACAACCCAGAAGCGGCCCAGGAAGCCATGAAGGCCAACCGGCTGTGTCCCAAATGCCGCGGATACGTGGAAAGCCAGCGGTTCAAGCTGGGATTAGGCGGGCAGCCGGATTAAGGGTGGAGGAGCATCGATGGACGCGATTTTAAACGAGCTGATTTCTGCCAGCCAGAACGGCCAGATCGAGCAGCGGGCGGATGGCTACTGGATCGAAGCAGCCGGGGCGGATCCGCGCGAGATCGCCGGGGTGATGAAGGCCTATCACGCCCGCCTGTCGACGGTCACCGCCGTGAACCGGGCGGATGGGGAGACAGATTTGATTTACCATTTTTTCCTGCCGAAAAAGCCAATCAACGTGCGCGTCACCACCCGCGAGCAGCGCCTCCCCTCCGTCGCGACGATCCTCCCCGCGGCGAACTGGATCGAGCGCGAAATCCACGACCTGTTCGCCGTGCAATTCGATGGCCACCCCGACCTGCGCCGCCTGGTGCGCCCCCCGGAGATGCCCGAAGGCTTCTATCGCCAGCCCGGCGGCGCAGCCGCCAGGACAGAAAGGACGGCCTGATATGCCGTACAAGCTTCCCATTGGCCCCTACCACCCCGCGCTGGAAGAACCCTACAAGCTGCTCCTCACCTGCCGCGGCGAGGTGATCGAAGACGTTCAGGTCGAGGTGGGCTTCGTGATGCGCTCGATCGAGCTGCTGGCCCAGCGGCGCAACTACATCCAGGATCTCGTGCTGGTCGAGCATGTGTGCGGGATCTGCTCAAACGTCCACGCGATGACTTTCGCGATGGCGGCGGAGAAGATCGCCGGCATCGAGCTGCCGCCGCGGGCGCTCTATATCCGCACCATTGTGGCCGAGCTGGAGCGCCTGCACTCTCACCTGCTCTGGGCGGGGATCGGGGCGGAGGACATCGGCTACCGCAGCATGTTTATGGAAATTTATTACCTGCGCGAACGGGTGATGGATATCCTCGAGGCCATCTCGGGCAACCGGGTCAATTACGGGATGATCGCCCTGGGCGGGGTCACGCGCGACCTCACCGATCCGGAGAGCATCCTCACCGCGGTCCGTGAGGTGCGCAAGGGGGTGGAGAAAGTGGTCATCCCCATTTTTACCCAGGACGCCACGGTCAAAGCGCGCACCCAGGGGATCGGGGTCTTATCCACGGAGGACGCCGTGGCCTACGGCGCGGTGGGCCCCCTGGCGCGGGCCTCGAACGTCCCCGACGACATCCGCGAGAGCGACCCCTACGGGGCCTATCCCGAGCTGGGCTTCAAGCCCGTCGTGCTCCCGGGCTGTGACGTGCAGGCCCGGGTGGTGGTGCGCGCCCTGGAGATGCTCGAAGCGGTGCGCCTGATAGAAGAAGCGCTGCGCCTGATCCCGGCCGGGCCCATCCGCATCGCCGACCCTCTGCCGGTGATCCCGGCTGGCGAAGCGACCGCGCGGGCGGAGGCGCAGCGCGGCGAGGTGTTCTACTACGTCGCCTCGGATGGCAGCGACACCCCGGTGCGGGTCAAGATCCGCACGCCATCGTTCGTCAATATCCCGGCGGTGCAGGCGATCACCAGGGGCCAGTTCCTGGCCGACCTGCCCCTCATCCAGGCCTCGATCGATCCGTGCATCTCGTGCACGGACCGCTGAGCCTGGTCTCTCTATTCTTCACTGCTTTTCTATTGGATCTCGACTACCTTTTGGCCCATGCGGGAGACGTCGTAGCCGGGAAGAGCGAGGACTGCCTGGCGGAAGGCGGGATCGGCGGCCAGCTCGAAGAGGGGGTCCAGCAAGCCGGTTTCGAGCACCGGGCCCGCGACAATCAACTGGTAGATTTCGGTATAGAGGGGGAGAAAATCCAGGTCCAGGGCGCGGGCCGAGGCGGTAATACCCAGGCCGCAGTCGGCGCGACCGGACTGGACCGCGGCGGCGACGGCGAGGTGGGTGAACTCCTCCTGGCGATAGCCCTGGATCCCATCCGGTGAAATGCCGGCCTGCGAGAGCTGGTAGTCGAGCAGCACCCGCGTGCCCGAGCCGCGCTGGCGGTTGACGTAAGTGACGTCCGGGCGGGTGAGGTCCTCCAGCCCCTGGATGTG
>DATKLX010000027.1:0-8249 GCA_035542155.1 Anaerolineaceae bacterium | reverse complement strand
GGTCTTGCTACTCAAGGAGCCGAATGTAATGGATTGGTTGGCCTTCGAGATGGTGAACGAGCGAGTTACCGGTGAAGCGGGATTGTAGTTCGCATCACCATTCTGGGATGCGGTCACGTCACAACTGCCGGCCGCGGTGATGTGGATCATATTCCCATCATGAAGCGTGCAGTTGCCCGATGCGCTGAAGCTGACCGAAAGCCCGAAACTGGTCGTAGCGCTCACCGCGAAGTCCGCATCGCCATAGGTCTTGCTACTCAAGGAGCCGAATGTAATGGATTGGTTGGCCTTCGAGATGGTGAACGAGCGAGTTACCGGTGAAGCGGGATTGTAGTTCGCATCACCATTCTGGGATGCGGTCACGTTACAATTGCCGGCCGCGGTGATGTGGATCATATTCCCATCATGAAGCGTACACTGATCGGTCACACCAACGCTAAAACTGACCGGCAATGATGAGGAGGTTGTTGCGTTGACCGGAAAATCCACAATTCCATAGGTTTTATTGGGCAGCGGATCGAAGCTGATGACCTGGCTGGCCCTATTAATCGTGAAAGTACGCGGCACTGGAACCGCGGCCCTGTAGGTCTCATTCCCCTCTTGTGAAGCAGTCACCGTACAGCTACCAGCCCCGGTGATTTGGATCGTGACGCTGCCTATCAAAGAGCAATTGCCCGATGCACTGAAGCTAACCGGCAGCCCAGAACTGGCCGTTGCGCTCACGTCGAAGTTCGGGTTGCCATAGACCTTATTCTGCAAAGGAGCGAACGTGATCGTCTGGCTGATTTTTCCATCATCGAGAATGTTAAAGGTCCGCGACACGGGGGTCGCCGAATTATAATTGGCGCTCCCATTCTGGGATGCGGTCACCGTACAACTGCCGGCCGCGGTGATGTGGATCATATTCCCATCATGAAGCGTACACTGATCAGTCACACCAACGCTAAAACTGACCGCCAGCCCGGAACTGGCCGTCGCGTTGACCGCGAAGTC
The DNA here is from genome assembly GCA_035542155.1 of Anaerolineaceae bacterium. Classification (GTDB taxonomy): domain Bacteria; phylum Chloroflexota; class Anaerolineae; order Anaerolineales; family Anaerolineaceae; genus DATKLX01. Next base: position 7,256 of record DATKLX010000027.1, on the reverse strand, counting down.
CGCTTCGTTCACATCTCTATCCGACAAGGGATCAAAAGTGATCGTCTGATCCCCCTTGGAGATTGTCAGCGTGTCGGCAGCCATACCCACGTAACTGGAATTACTCTCGATCACTGCCGAAACGTGATAATTTCCCACCAGAGTAGGTGGAGTGGCTGAAGGACCATAAACTGTGCTTCCAATTCCGGTGTAGTACAGGCTGACGTTCAGGCCTCCGGGATTGGTCGTTGCACTGGCAGGCCTGGGTGTCCCGTCATACTGTTGATTTAAATTTCCCAGGGCAATGGTGGCTACACTGCGATCATCCGAATAAACCTCAGCAGACCCGACGAAGGAAGTTGTGCCATTGTTCGACCCAGCGGTTGCCAGAACCTTGTAATCCGATAACGTTGTGAGGGAATGAAATATCCGGGTGGTCGACATGGATGGATTGACGGTCGACCACGTCCCCGCAATAGGATCATAAATCTGTGCAGAGGATAAGATGTTACTATCGTCCGTACCACCTGCAACCAGAACAGTTCCATCTCCAAGAAGAGCTGCCTCGTGAGAATACCGGGCTGGATTCAGGGTACCGGCAGACGACCATGTACCGCTCGAGGGATCGTAGATCTCAGCCGAATTTAATTCCGTACATTCCCCCTGGCTAGTGCAGGCGCTCGCACCGCCTACCACCAGGACTTTACCGTTCGCCAATAAAGTTGCCGTATGATGCTCCCTGGCCTGCGCCATCGGGTTCAAGCCTGTTGTGGCCCAAGTGTTTGTGTTCGGGTCGTATAGATCGATAGTATTATTCGCGCTAGTGCCGTTGCCCGAGGTTCCTCCTACCAGGAGAACTTTTCCATTGGAGAGTAGAGTCGCCGTTTGGTTCCAACGACCAGAACGCATATTGTTCGCAGTTGAAGAAAAAGTACCGGCAGTGGGGTTGTACAGGTATGCTGTTGCCAGCCCGGAACTCCCGGTGGTGGTGCCGCCTGCGATGAGAATATTTCCATTTGACAGAGCGGTCGCTGTAGCAAAGGCCAGATTTATGGGGAGATTCCCCGTAGACACCCAGGTACCTGAGGACGGGGTATATACCTCGGCTGAATTGATCGCCACATAATTGCTGCCGTCGTAGCGAACTCCGCCTGCCGCCAACACACGCCCGTCATCCAGCCGTGCAATGGCAAAACTTTTCCGTTCATTGGCCATAGACCCGGTGGATATCCAACTGTTGGTTCCGGGATCATATATTTCGGCTGATTTGAATATTTGACCACTATCCCAACCCCCGGCTACCAGTACTTTACCATCGGCCAACCGAACTGTCCCAAAATTGCCCCTCGGTGTGGTCAACGAATTCGACGTGGCTGTCCAATAGCTGGCCCCCTGGACAATATGGGGTATATTTGTCGTGATGGAGATAATTGACGCCACCACCAGAACGAAGACCAGGATGGTGCGGATTAAAGGAAACGGGTTACGCGATCGGATGATGTTCATTTTGTTGCCTCCCTGAATTCTTAGATCGAAACGAAGGATCATAGTTCGAATTGAGACAGCAAAGCTGGCTTGCAATGAAAGAAGCCGATTGAACCACCGAAGAAGAATATAGAAAGGGGGTCCCTTGTGATTTTCCTACCCGTCGATCCCCCCTGGCTGGCGTTCTCCGTTTACTCTAACTATAACTCCCCCAACTCTAATTTCGATTCCAAACAAAAAGGAATTTGAAAATACTTCCACTGAAGATTATAGGATGATTCGCAGCGAAATACTAGGTTCAATTTACATCTATATCGATATTTTTCCCAAATGGTACCGTCCAGAGCAGTCCAGATCGATCCAGATTGTATCTATTTTTTTTGAAATTACTATTTTCCCGTTGACATTCAAAAACCGTTTTGCTACAATGAGATTGTTCCATTTAATTTTGTCAATGTATTGTTATTGTTAAGAATACTGGTATATTCTAGGTTAGGGCACCATCGATTTTTGACTTTCTTGCATGGGGCAAACGCACGAGGTCATCGCAGCCTTCCTTCGAACGAAGAGTAAACATGAAACCACTACCTCACTACTGGTTGAACTATACCAGCCAATAAGCGTCCCCCTAAATTGAGCGAACAAAACAATTATCAGACCTCATCTGATAATAGATTGCGGTGGATTACCGGGTGGCGGTAATGTGGGGACCTGGAGTGGCAAACCAGTAGGCATTGCGATGTTCACAAATCTCCAGGGGGATTTGATCGATCAAATCCATATCGTGCTGTTCAGCGTAGAAGTGGATGGAATGTTCGATCGTAATGGAGGCCAGACCAATCAGTTGAGTTAAATAGACGTGTCTAGTTGGATGCAGTTTTAATTTAATAAAAACAAACCCCAGCCGGGGACCACCGACTGAGGTCTTGTTCCACACCAGGGGCTGTCACGCTCCCTATGTGCATTTAAATTTTAACATGGGGGGGCCAATTTGACAACGTTTCTTCATTTTGTCTTAGGCGGTTCCAGGGGGTGCTGAGATGGATACTCAGAGGAGCTTTTCCACTTGGGGAGAGGAAATTCACACCATCGTCTCTTTGCTTCAGATGAGAGCGGCGACCCAGCCTGAACAGGTGATCTTCACATTCTTGCTCGACGGCGAGACTATAGGACCCAGTCTTACCTATGGCCAGCTTGATACACAGGCCCGCAGGATTGCGGCTCAGCTCCAGGCCATGGCGGCGCCTGCGGAGCGTGCACTTCTTCTTTACCCGCCAGGGCTGGATTATATTACTGGCTTTTTTGGCTGTCTTTATGCCGGCGTGATCGCTGTCCCAGCCTACCCACCCGATCCTACCCACCTCGATCAGGTCCTCCCGCGTATCCTGGCAATCGCCAATGATTCCCAGGCCACACTCGCCTTGACCATCCGTCCAGTTTTGGAAATGGTAGCGAAATTGAAGGCAAACACACCTGGCCTGGAAGGAGTGCAGTGGGTGGCCACTGACATCCTCCCTCAGGGGCAGGAGCTGGATTGGAAACCGGTAGATCCAAAACCCGAATCCCTGGCTTATCTGCAGTATACCTCGGGCTCCACCCGGATGCCCAAAGGAGTCTGCTTGAGCCATGCCAACCTGATGCACAACTCCAGGAGCATTACCCACATTTTTGAGCTTACCCAGGAAGACGTCATCGTCCTCTGGCTCCCGATGTATCACAATATGGGCCTGGTTGGCGGAGTACTTCAACCTTTTTACACCGGTGCAAGCTGCTATCTGATGTCACCCCTGGCGTTCCTGCAGCAGCCTATTCGCTGGCTCCAGGCCATATCCAGATTTAAAGGTACCGGGGCGGGCGGTCCAAATTTTGGCTACGATCTATGTGTCCAGCGGACGAAACCCGAGCAAATTGGCAACCTCGATCTGAGCAGTTGGGCGCTGGCCTTTAATGGCGCTGAGCCCATCCGTCCGGAAACACTTGATCGCTTTACAGCGATGTTCGCGCCCTGCGGCTTTCAACGAAAAGCATTCTTCCCCTGCTATGGCCTGGCTGAAGCAACCCTTCTGGTGACAGGCAGTAAGCGGGGAGCCGGGCCAATTCTGCAAAATGTAAACCGGGTGGCCCTCGGGCGCAACCAAGTAGAAGCAGCCCAGGCTGGCTCGAGAGATGCTCATACCCTCATCAGTTGCGGAAAAGCCTTCCGGGATCAGGATCTTCGCATTGTCCAGCCGGAAACCCTGGTCAGGCTTCCGGAGGGCCAGGTAGGAGAAATCTGGATCTCGGGAAAAAGTGTGGCCCAGGGTTACTGGAACATGGCAGAGGATACAGCTCAAACCTTTCATGGTTACCAGGTCAACGGCGAGGGACCCTTTCTGCGGACCGGCGACCTGGGGTTCTTGCAGGACGGTGAATGCTTTATTACCGGCCGTTTGAAAGATCTGATCATCATCCGAGGGCGGAACCATTATCCGCAGGATATCGAGGATACGGTTCAGCGTCTCCATCCGGCACTGATCCCCAATGGTGGAGCAGCCTTTTCCGTCGATATCTCCGGAGAAGAGCGGCTGGTGATCGTCCAGGAGCTTAATCCCGTTCAGGCATTAGATTTCAGCGAGATTACTCGCCACATCCGCCGGGTGGTCGCAGATACGCATGAGCTCCAGGTGCATTCCCTCGTCCTGGTAGAGCCTCAGAGCACCCCCAAGACCCAAAGCGGGAAAGTCCAGCGACAAGCTTGCAAGAAACTGTACCTGTCTGGGTCTCTAAAAATTTTGCATACTTCAACCATTGAAATTGAGCCGCCTCCAGCGGCTCCATCTGCAGCCCGCCAGGAGCCGCCAGCCAAAAAGGAAAGTCTGCTGCAATCTGCTCTGATGGCTTTGGGCAAGGAGAAAGGCCAGACTCTGCTGGAGACTTACCTGCAAGGGAAAATTTGTGAAATCCTCAGGGTCGCACCTTCACAGGTGGATCCTGCCCAGCCGCTGACTGCTTTGGGGCTGGATTCGATCATGACCGTTGAGCTGGCCGAGGAAGTTGAGACCACGTTGGGAGTCCCTCTACAGATCTCAGACCTGTTGCAGGGAGCCAGCCTTTCAGATCTGGTCAGGAACATCTTAAAACAGTTATTCAAGGAGCCATCACCACAAATGGCATCCCCAGGAAAAGCCACCGAACCGCAGCCCCTCCCCCCTCAAAAGGAAGAAACGGAGGAAAGCCCCCTGACCTATGGCCAACGGGCGCTCTGGTTCATCCAGAAGCTCCTCCCAGAGAATGTGGCGCACAACATCGTTTATGCTGTCCGCATGCCGGCCAATATCCAACTGCCAAAGTTACGCCACGCGTTCGCACAAATCGTCCAGCGCCACGCTATTTTGCGCACGACGTTCCTTGAAATCGATGGGAAACCAATCCAGATCGTCCATCCGAAAGGTGATTTTGAGTATACCCTGGAAGACACAGCCGGCTGGACGGATGCTGAAATCGATGCCCGCCTATCCGCAGACATCAACCGCCCCTTCGATCTGGAAAAAGGTCCCTTAATGCGCGTGGTGCTGCTGCGCTCTCGCAGCGCAGAAATCATTCTCCTTCTGGCTTTTCACCACATCGTGATTGACATGTGGTCGATGGCGATTTTCATTCAGGAGCTTGGCCAGTTCTATACCGCTGAAGTCCGCGGTCAGCCCGTCGCGGTCCGGCCTATTGAAGCAAAATACACCGATCACGTTCGTTGGGAAGCGGAAATGGTTTCGGGACCTGAAGGGGAGGCCCACTGGGCCTACTGGAAGCAGCGCCTTAGCGGAGATCTACTGCCGGTGAACCTGCCAACGGATAACCCGCGCCCAGAAATCCAGACGGGCCGGGGAGGAGCCCTGACCATGCGATTGGGCATCGATACGACCCAAAAGTTAAAGGGTTTCGCCGAGAAATATCAAACAAACCTGTTCAACCTGCTGTTCACCGCGTTCAATGTGCTTCTGTACCGGTATACCGACCAGACAGACCTGTTGATTGGATCGCCGAAGGCCAATCGCCAGCGCAGAAACGCGACCATTTTCGGCTATTTTATCAACCCGGTCGTGCTGCGCACCGATGTATCCGGAGACCCAACTTTCGCGGAACTGCTAGAGCGCGTAAAGCGGAACGTGGCCGCCGATTTCGAGCACGATGCTTATCCTTTCCCGCTCCTGGTCGAAAAGCTTCAGCCCTCTCGCGCGATCGACCGTGGCCCTCTATTCCAGATCTTTTTCTCCTGGCAAAAAACCACCCGCCTGGTCGGACGGGATAATCTGAGTGCTTTCGCATTGGGAGATAAGGAAGGTCACATCGAGCTGGGGGACTTGGTGATGGATATTTTCCCCTTGAGAGATCGGGTCACCCCGACAGATCTGGCGTTACTGGTGGCAGAAATGGGCGAAGACCTGGCGATGACCGTTGAATACAGCACAGATTTGTTCCAGGCATCCACTATAGAGCGCATGATGGATCACTTCCGTTTGCTGCTGGAATCGGTCATCCTGGATCCCAACCAGCCGATCGCCAACGTGGCATTTTTGAGCGCCGCCGAACGGAAGCTTCTGTTGGAGGATTGGACCCCTGCGCCCTCGTTTCGCCCTGAGGATTACCGCCTCGTTCACGAACAGATCGAGGCGATTACTCGCCAAAACCCTGACGCACCAGCGGTCACCTTTGCGGGGCAAACCTGGACTTATGCTGAGCTAAACCAGCGAGCGGAAGCTCTCGCAGTGATTCTCCAGCAGGCCGGGGTTGGCCCAAACGTCACCGCCGGCGTTTTCATGGAGCGATCGCTGGAAGTGGTAGCTTCTTTGCTCGGGATCTTGAAGGCAGGAGGGACCTATTTGCCCCTCGATCCAGATTATCCGGTAGAACGGCTGGAATTTATGCTGAGCGATTCCCAGGCGCCGATCCTGCTGACCCAGGCCGCGCTGGCCGGCCAGCTCCACCTGGGAGGGGATATCCGCCAGATTTGCCTGGATCAGGAATGGGACGCAATCGTCGCCGCAGCGGGCGGCGCCATTCCGGAGAACAAAGTCCGGCCGGAAGACGCAGCGTATGTCATGTATACCTCCGGTTCGACCGGCCAGCCTAAAGGAGTCGTCATCCCGCACCGCTCGATTGCCCTGCACTCCATCTATATGGTCCGGTATTACCAGCTTTCCCCGGCCGATCGGGTTCTGCAGTTCGCCTCGGCTAATTTCGATCCTTCGCTGGAACAGATTTTTACCACTCTGATCTCCGGCGGGCAGCTCATCATCCGCGATGTTGAATTGTGGGATCCGGCGATCTTTTCTCAGAAATGCGCTGAACTGGGGTTAACCGAGGTGAATATTCACCCGGCTTACTGGCAGCAGTGGGTGAAGGCAGAAATCCAGAACCCCGATCCCGTACGAAATCCACAACTGCGGCTGGTAATTATTGGGGGAGATGTTTTCCAGACCGAGGTTCTCAAGCAATGGCAGAAGCTGCCCCTCAGTTCTGCCAGATTGATCAACGCCTACGGTCCGACCGAGCTTACCGTAACCGCGGCTGCCTACGACGTTCCCCGCACCCACCAACCTGCTCTCCGGACACAGGTGCCTATTGGGCGCCCTCTAGGCGGGAGACGCGCATACGTGTTGAACAGCAGCCTGCAAATGGTGCCATTGGGTGTCAGTGGTGAATTGTACTTTGGAGGGGAATGCCTGGCAAAGGGTTATCTTAACCAACCTGAGCTGACAGCAGAAAAGTTCATCCAGGATCCATACAACCTGCAAAAAAACGCCCGCATGTACCGG
>DATKLX010000026.1:0-8967 GCA_035542155.1 Anaerolineaceae bacterium | reverse complement strand
ATAAAGAGAAATGGGAGGTATTCGTTTGTTAAAGAACGAGCGCTCAAATATTGAAGGATAGCTTGGTGCAAAACAGCCCGAAAGTCGCTTCAGTCGCTTCTACCAGGCTAAAACCAGAGTTTTGCACCGCAAACTAGCTTAACACAAGATTTTTTCTCCCCGATCCACACGGCGGACTGGTTGCAGCCGCGCTCTTTGGCCTGGTAGAGCGCCTGGGGAGAATCGCTGGCTTCAACGGCGGTACCCGGCGATATACTCCGGGGCCCGGATCCCATCGAGCAGCTTCGAATCGCTGAGGGGGAGACCCGCCTGGATAGATAAGGGCAGGATCCCGGCCCAGACGGGCAGAGCCAGGTCCTCCTCGGGGTCGGCGGGTGGGCCGCTGCGAGTTTTCGCTGACGCGCTCTCGATTTCAATAGCAGCCACCCCGGTGCTGTCCAGCTCCTTCTGCGTTGGCCGGCGAGCGTCTTTCCAGCGCCCCCGGGCGACCTGCTCGGTGATCGCTTCCAAAGCGCACAGCTTTTCCTCATCGCTGTCTACGGCGCGCCCGTGTCCAAAGACAATCGCCGAACGGTAATTGATCGAGTGCTCGAAAACCGAGCGGGCAAAGACGATCCCATCCACGAGCGCCGCGGTCACGCAGACCGGCGCCCCGGAAACGATCATTTTCAGCATCCGGCTGGCCGGCGCGCCATGCACGTACAGCGTATCCCCCACCCGCGCGTGGAGTGTGGGGATCACTACCGGCTGTTCGCCATCGTTAAACCCGACGAAACAGATCAAAGCTTCATCCAATAAAGGATAGATCACATCGCGATCGTACTGCCCGCGAGCCGGTTTGCGGTTCACCTGGTTCAGTGTTGTCTTGGGGAATTCACTCATTGGACCACTGTTCGGAAAGATCCTTTCTTATAGCGATTGATGCGTTTTTGAATGTCCAGAATGATGCTGATGACTTCGGTAACATCCTCATCGTTGAGATACATTGCCAGCTCATCCAGCAGGTGGGTGATATTTGGCTCATGATCGTAGAGCAGCGTCGCGATCTCCGCTTCGTGAATGCTCACCTCGGCAAAGCTGCCCTGCCGGTACACAGAAGGTAGGGCGAACATCTTGAGCAGCAGCAAGCCCTCCACTGTGACCATGGGAACATCGTGATCCAGATAGCGCCTGGTCTCCGAGAAATTGCAGCAGACCTTGAAAAACAATGGATTCTGGGTGAGCCAAATTTCGACCGGCTCGCCCTCGAATTCCGTATGGACGAAAAACCCTTCCTGGCTGGAAATAGTCAACTCAGGTAAATTCTCCAGAGCCGACAGGTCCATCAGCAGCACCAGGTCCGATATGCCTGGCGTCTGGATGTAAAAATGGAGGGCCATCCCTCCACCGAGGGAATACTCAACGTGCCGCTGCTCCAGCAGGAAAAACAGCCTGTCAACTGCTTGCGGTATCGAAACCGTTTCCACTTCGCCTCTTAAAAGAACTTGATCAAATTCGCCTGCGCCGCCAGGGTGAAGAGTGTGTTGGGCAGGATGCTGATGACCAGTACCACCACCGCGCTGACGATAACGGTGAGATTCAGCCAGCCTTCGCGTCTGGCTGTGGGCTGACCCTCGCGCATGTACATCCAGTAGATCACCCGCAGGTAGTAAAACGCCGAGATGATTGAGGTGATCAGCCCGATCACCGCCAGGTTGATAAATCCCGCCTCGATTACTGTGCGGAAGAGGTAGAACTTACCCCAGAATCCAACCAGGGGCGGCACGCCGGTGAAGGAAAGCATAAAGATGGCCATTGCCGCGGAGAGAACCGGGTAGCGGCGCGAAAGGCCGGCGTAGTCGCTCAGGTCCAGGCCCTTGCCCCCTTCGGACTGCTCCATGGCGATCACCACTGCCCAGGCTCCAATACTGGTCAGAGCATACGTCGCCAGGTAAAACAGAGCCGACGCCACCGCATCGGGAGCGAATTTAGGGTTCCCAAACGGCACGAAGGCCATCAGGATGTAACCGGCGTGAGCGATGCTCGAATAGGCCAGCATGCGCTTGATATTGCTCTGCGAGATCGCCAGGATGTTGCCAACGATCATGGTCAGCGCAGCCCCCAACCAGGTCACCGGAATCAGGTCTGTTGCCAGACTGGGGAAGATCAGCACGAAAACACGCAGCAGAGCAGCGAACCCAGCCGCCTTGGCTCCCACCGACATAAACCCGCTGACCGGGGAAGGCGAGCCCTGGTATACGTCCGGCGTCCACATGTGGAAGGGGACCGCGGCAACCTTAAAACCAAACCCGACCAGGAGCATGGCCGAGCCGATGAGGAAGAGGACTGGGAAGTTGGATTGGCCGGCATGGAGCACAGCGATGATCTCCTGCAGGCCGGTGTGCCCGGTCGCGCCGTAGATCATCGCTACGCCAAAGAGGACGAACCCGGAGGCAAAGGATCCGAGGAGGAAGTATTTCAGCGAAGCCTCCTCAGAATCCAGCCGCGGGCGCGCAAACCCGGCCATCACATAGAGGGGGATCGAGAGCAGCTCGAGGGCGAGGAAAACCACGATTAAGTCGCCCGCCTGGGCCATGAGCATCATCCCGCCCACAGTGAACATCAGCAGCGAATAATACTCACCGCGCTCGATACCCATCCGTTTCAGGTAATCATACGCCAGGCCAATTCCCGCCAGGCCGCTGGACAGAAAGAGCACGTTTAAAAAGGCAGCGAACCCATCCACTAAAAGCATACCGTTAAAGGCAGCCGTGGGCCGGTTGATCTGGGTCAGGGTCAGCGCCAGGCTGGCGACCATTCCCATCCCGGCCAGCAGAGCCGTCCAGCCCTTGTGGCCGTCCGGGATAAACAGGTCGACCAGGAGAAGGACCATGGCCCAGACGAGGAGCAGCCCCAGCGGAGAAATCGCATAGAAATCGTTTGCGCTCATGTCCTGCCTTTCTCAGTGCAATGCCAGTGCGCTGGTCTGAAGCGCGGCAACTACTTTGCCCACCGCGGGGCTCATCAAGTCGAAGAACGGCTTTGGATACAACCCAATCCACAGGATCAGGACGAGAATCGGGGCGAAACTGATAATTTCGCGGAAGTTGAGGTCTTTGAGACGCTGGTTCTCCAGCAGGCGAACCGGCCCAAGAAAGACCTTCTCATACATGTGCAGTAGATAAACCGCTGCCAGGACCACCCCCAGTGTGGCGACGCCGGCGAACCAGGGGCCAAGCGTGCCGGAGGTAAATGTGCCGAGCAAAATTGTGAACTCGCCGACGAAACCGTTTAAAGCCGGCAGCCCGATCGACGAGAAGACCACGTAGAGGGTCACCGCCCCGTACAGGGGCATGACCCTCCAGATCCCACCCATCTGGTCCATGTCTCGCGTATGGCGGCGCTCGTAGATCATCCCTACCAGGAGGAAGAGTGCGCCCGTGCTCAGGCCGTGGTTGACCATCTGCAGGATACTGCCCTGGATCCCTGCCTGATTGAGGGCGAACATCCCAAGAACGACAAACCCCATATGGCTGACCGATGAGAACGCGACCAGCTTCTTCATGTCTTTCTGCATGTAGGATACCGCTGCTCCGTAGAGGATCCCCACGATGGCTAACCCGGCCATCCAGGGTGCGATGCGCAGCGTAGCCTGGGGAAAGAGCGTCAGGTTGAAGCGCACCAGGCCATAGGTGCCCATTTTCAGCATCACACCGGCCAGGATCACCGAGCCTGCCGTGGGGGCTTCGACGTGGGCGTCCGGCAGCCAGGAGTGCAGCGGCCAGAGCGGGGTTTTGACGGCAAAAGCCACCGCGAAAGCGATGAACAGCCAGAACTGCTCGATGTAGGAAAGTCCACCTCGGGCTGTCAGCTCGGGGAGCGAGAACGATCCATAGCGGGCGCCCAACCAGACGATTCCCAACAAGAGGAAAACCGAGCCGGTCATCGTATAGAGAAAGAATTTGAAGGAGGCGTATCGGCGGCCCGCGCTGCCCCAGATGCCGATCAGGAAATACATCGGGACCAGGGTGAATTCCCAGAAAATGAAAAACAGCACCAGGTCCTGGGCCAGGAATACCCCGGTCATTCCGGTTTGGAGGAGTAGGAACAGGCTCATAAAGTCGCGAACGCGGTCCTGGATCGAATCCCAGGTGGAGAGAATGGCGATGGGGCACAGGAAGGTGGTAAGGAGGAGGAGCAGGATGCTGATCCCGTCTACACCGAGGTGATAGCTGACCAGCCAACCGCCGATGGACACCCAGGGGACGGAAACCTCGATTTGCAGGCCGGGGTCGGTGGCATCAAACCTGGAGAGGATGATCAGCGAAAGGACAAATGCGATCGATGAGACGACCAGCGCCGTCCATCGGATCACAGTCTTTCGCTCCTCGGGGATCAAGAGGATGATGATCGCGCCCACGAGCGGTAAAAAGGTCACCAAAGATAGCAGATAATTCATAGACAAGCCTCAATGGAAGAGCGAGAACCGATGTATCTTCGTGGTTCAGTTTTTCTCTGTGTGCTCTGCCTGCCCCAGGTAGCTGTGGGGTGCTGAAGAATTTTCATCTCGAAAATGCCAGGAAGGCCAATACCACTACAGCGCCGAAGAGGAAGGCCAGGGCGTACATACGCACCAGGCCGGTCTGCAGGCGGCGTAGCGCGTCAGCCAGGCTGGCCGTAAGGCGGGCCAGCGCGTCCCCCAGATAATCGATTACACCCATATCCACCCCTGAGGAGAGGAACGCCGCCAGCCCTTTATATGGCCGAACAATGATCCGATCATACAGCTCGTCGACCCACCACTTGTGCTCCAGGGCTATATACAGCGGGCCAAGCGCGCGGCGCAACGGATCGGGTTGGGCCTTGGCCAGCGGAGCCTGGCCATAGACTGCCCAGGCCACGAGCAGTCCCATCCCGGCGACCAGCAGCGCGCCGCCGGCCAGGAGCAGGGAAAACTGGCCCGGTTCGAGGTTCGCGATGGTGTGCTCCAGCCAGTGCTCCAGCGACTGCACGCCGGGCAGGTTGATCGCCCCGCCAAAGGCTGCCAGCGCCGCCAGGATCACCAGCGGGACCAGGATGACTGAGGGGTTTTCCCGCGATCGCGAGGCACCTTCCGTGCGCGGTTTGCCGAGGAATACCAGGCAGACCTGCCGGCCGATATAAAAAGCGGTCAGGAAGGCGGCGACCAGGAGCACCCAGAAGATCCCCGGCTGGAGGCGGAAAGCCTCGCCTAAAATTTCGTCTTTGGAAAAGAACCCGGAGAGCGGAAAGATTCCTGCCAGGGCCAGCGCGCCGATCAGGTACACCCAGAACGTCACCGGCTGGCGTTCGCGCAGGCCGCCCATATTCCACATATCCTGGGGATCGAATTGCTCATCGTGCTCAGCGTCAAAAACCAGCGCCCCCTGGACGAACTGCTCTTTCGCTCGCGCCTGCTGCTGCTTTTTGCTCCCTTTCCCCGCCCGGCGCTGAGCAGCGTGCTGCGTGGCGTCCTCCCCGTGCTCCATTCCAAGGATGACCGAGCCGGCCGCGAGGAAGAGCAGCGCTTTGAAGAAAGAGTGGGTCACCAGGTGGAACATCCCCGCCGCGTACGCGCCCATACCCACTGCGGCGACCATATATCCCAACTGGCTGATGGTCGAATAGGCCAGCACCTTTTTGATATCCGCCTGGGCCACCGCAATCGTCGCTGCAAAGAGCGCGGTGGCCGCGCCAACCCAGGCTACAACTGCCTGCGCCGCAGGCGCGGCGGAATATAACGGGTTCGAACGGGTCACCAGGTAAACCCCGGCGGTCACCATCGTCGCGGCATGGATCAGGGCCGACACCGGCGTCGGACCGGCCATTGCATCTGGGAGCCAGACGTATAAAGGCACCTGCGCCGACTTCCCGGTCACAGCGAGGAGCATAAAGAGGGTGATCAATACGATCACCGGCGAATTGATCGCTGAGATCTGCATGACTTTGGCAAAGACCTCATCGTACTGCAAGCTGCCAAAGGTGGCGAAGATCAGGAACAGCGCGATCAGGAGGCCAAAATCTCCGATCCGGTTGACGATAAAGGCTTTCTTCGCCGCCCTGGCGTTTCCGATCCCATCCGCGCCTTTCTCAAACCAGAACCCGATCAGCAGGTAAGAACACAGTCCCACCCCCTCCCAGCCAACAAACATCATCAGGAAATTGTCGGCGCTGACCAGAACCATCATCGCTGCGATAAACAAATTGAGATAGACGAAGAAGCGAGTATAGCGTCCCGGATCCCCATTGTGGCGCACGTCGTGGTGCATGTACCCAATCGAGTAGACGTGGATCAAGGTCCCTACCCCGGAGACGACCAGCATCATCGTCACCGCGAGCGTATCGACGCGGAAAACCCAACCCACCGAAAGCGGCCCGGCGGTGATCCAGTCACCCAGCCTGACATAGTGCATCTGCGGGTCACCGGCCAGCGAGAGAGCCAGAAGAACCGAGACAACGAACGAAGCCCCCACGGCAAGGCTGGCGATTCCCCCCGAAAATTTCTCCCCCAGGGTTTTCCCCACCAGCAGGTTGATCACCAGCCCGAGCAGAGGAAAAAAGACCACCCAGGGAGCCAGGCCAAACAGGTTGATTTGCATCCTTTTCTCCTCCCAGAAACCCGGCTCAGCCCTTCAGGCTGCTGACCTGATCGACGTCGATGCTGCCCTTGGTGCGGAAGATCGCCACCATCAGCGCCAACCCCACCGCAACCTCTGCGGCGGCGACGGCCATCACAAAGAACACGAAGATCTGCCCGCTCAAGGCATGGTAGTAAAGCGCAAAAGTGACAAACGCCAGGTTCGCTGCATTGAACATCAGTTCCAGTGACATAAAGATGATGATGGCGTTCCGCCGGGTGAGGATGCCCATCACGCCGAGCGTAAACAGGGTGATCGAGAGGCCAATGTACCAGGAGATGGGGACCATGAGATTTCCTCCGCGATTACGACCGGCCGCGAATTTTGCCCGAGCGGGTGAGCACCACTGCACCTACCAGGGCGACCAGGAGCAGCACCGAAGTCACTTCAAAAGGCAGCAGGTAATGATTGAAAAGCTCCAGGCCGACCCCATTGGGCGTGCCATAGCCCGCTTCCGGGGCGGGGAGGGGAATGTTGAGCCCGCCGCGGAACACGGCAAGATAGAGAACCTCGCCAAATAGAAGCATCCCCAGAACGACTGCCAGGGGCCGCTGCCAGGGGTAAACCTCGCCCACCTGGAGCTTTTCCGCCCCCAGAAGCATGATGACGAACAAGAACAGAACCATGATCGCGCCTGCGTAAACCGTGATTTGGGCCAGGGCGATAAAAGGCGCTCCCAAGACCAGGTATAGGATCGCAACGCTGACAAAATTGACCACCAGGAAGAGCGCAGCATAGACCGCGTTGCGGCTGAAGAGCAGGCCGATGGCAGCCAGCACGGCACCTGCCGCCAAAAAGATGAACAAGATCTGGCCTGATGTCATCGCGAAGCCTCCTAATCGTTGGGATCCTGCATCACCGGGATCGAGCGAGTGAAGACGCCCGGCGAAGTTTTTTGAGGGGTAGGCTGGCCGCCCTGCGGCACCGGCTCGATGAGCATCTCTTTGGTATAGATCGAGCTTTCGCGGGTGGTGAAGGACAGCTCGTAATTATCGCCGAGAATGATCGCCTCGGTTGGGCAGGCATCTTCACAATAACCGCAGAAGATGCAGCGGATCATATTGATCTCGTAGGTGCTGGCGTACCGTTCGCCAGGCGAGTAGCGCTCCTCGTCGGTATTCTCGGCTGCCTCGACGAAAATCGCGTCCGAGGGGCAGGCCGCCGCGCATAGCGCGCAGCCGATGCATTTCTCCAGACCATTATCGTACCGTTTCAAAACGTGGCGGCCGCGGAAGCGGGTGCGCACCGGGCGTTTCTCCTCCGGGTATTGGATCGTCACCGGTTTCTCGAAAAGGAAGGATCTTAACGTTTCAAACAAACCTTTTAGCATACTCCTATCCCTATCCAGACCTTAAGAGTTTTCGAAACCCTTAGGGTCTCATCTGCAATTCATCCGACTACCATTAAGCTGTCGTCCTCATTGGCAGGTCGCCTGGCCACTCGCGGCCTGGGCACCAGAAGCAGCGAAGCAAAAGTCAGGATCACGGTTACGATCGGGATAATCCACAGCGCGTTCGGGGCCAGGACGATGACCACCGCGGTTGCCGCGACGTTAGCCAGCCCAAGCGGGAAGAGAACCTTCCAACCAAAGGCCATCAGCCGGTCATAGCGGATGCGCGGCAGGGTCGCCCGGATCCAGATCAGGCCAAAGAGCAAAATGACCACTTTGACGAGCAGATACAGCGGCCCCAACCAGGGAACCTGGTCGACAAACGGACCCCAGTACCCGCCCAGGTAGAGCGTCGCGCCGACCATGCTCACGGCGATCATCTTGATATATTCGGCCATGTAGAAGAGGGCAAATTTCATTCCCGAATACTCGCTATGATAGCCGGCGGTCAGCTCCTGCTCGGCTTCGGGCATATCGAAAGGCGCGCGGTTGACCTCGGCGGTTGTGGCAATCATGAAAATGATCGCTCCTACCGGCTGGATCAGAATATACGGGACTGACTTGATCTGTGCCATGACGATGTCGTTCAACCCCAGCGATCCGCTGAGCAACACGGGTCCGATGAAAGCCAACCCAAGGGCCAGCTCGTAGCTGATCATCTGCGCGGTCGAGCGCAGCCCGCCCATCATGGCGTACTTATTGTTGGATGACCAGCCCGCCAGGGTGATTCCGTAGACCGAGATCGAGGTCACCGTCAGGATATACAGCACACCGACGTTGAGATTGCCGGCGATACCCAGATCGATCATCCGCCCAAAAAAGTTGGCCTGTGGGCCCCAGGGTACTACGGCGGTGATGATCAGGGCCGGGAATACGGTCAGAATCGGGGCGAGGACAAAGAGGAATTTATCCGCATTTACAGGGATCAGCTCCTCCTTGAAG
>DATKLX010000025.1:0-7345 GCA_035542155.1 Anaerolineaceae bacterium | reverse complement strand
CGGTTGCTAAAGTGCGGTTTGAAAAGATCAAAAATTGTGCTATAGTCGGGAGGCAGAGTAAACATAAGCTGGAACCTCTTGGCGGAGTTTTTAGCTCAGTTTACTCTGTTTTTGCACCTCCTGAATGGATAAAGTCTAGCTGAGCGCCGGGGCCCATGCCGGGGGGACGCAGGAGTTTATCACCGTTTTCCAGGGCGAGCTGACCGTGCGCGCCGGCGAGCAGGAGTACCGCGTCGCGGAGGGCGATTCCATCCGCTTCCACGCCGACCGCCCGCACGCGTACTACCACTCAGGTGACAGCCTGGCGAGGATCAACCTGGTGATCCATTACGCATAAGGAGGAACGGCATGGCATACGATCTCTTGATCCAGAACGCGCGGACCCGCTTTTACAAGGACGGCCTGGTCGATATCGGCATCGAGGGACAGAAGATCACCCGCATCCGCCAGCAATTGGGGCGGGGGCCGATCCATCACGGGGCCGCGCAGGTGATCGACGCGGAAGGCCGCCTGGTGACCGAGTCGTTCATCAACGGGCACCTGCACCTGTGTAAGTTCTACACGCTGGGCATGCTGGATGACGAGGCCATGGGCGCCTATTCGAGCGGATCGATGGGCGGGGCAATGACTGCCATCGAGCTGGCGGCGAAGGTCAAGGAGCGCTACGCCGAGGGCTGGATCCTGGAGAACGCACGCAAAGCCCTCAATCTGGCGGTGAAGTTTGGCAACACCCACATCCGCGCCTTCGCTGATACGGATACCAGGGCCCGCCTGGAGGGCGTCAAGGCGCTGCTCAAGGCCCGCGCGGAGATGTGTCGATGTTAATCGACGACGCGGGGGACCCGACCCTGCGTACGCTGGAGATGCTGGCGGTCAAGACAATCCAGGAGGGCTGGGAGGGGCGGGTCACCACCCGCGCAGCCGAGGCGCTCAACCTGAGCGGCCACGCGCTCGTGGAGGGGGGCAACGCCGACCTGGTGATCTTGAATGCAAATAGCGTGTGGGAGGCGATCTGGAGCCACGAGGCCCCCCTGCACGTGGTCAAGGATGGGGTGGAGGTAAAGATTTAACCACCGAGAATGGACGAAGGCGTCCCAGACCGGGTTATCTGCGGGGGCCCAGATTTCGAAGAGATCCTGACGGGAGCTTACAGGATTGTTGATTCGATTGACCGGGATGGTCCATATAATCACAGTATGAAACGTCGTGGATGGTTTTTGCTCTCGATCGTCATGCTCCTCGTGGTTTTTGTGGGTCCTGGCCCGGCGCAAGGTGCGGATGGTGGCACGATCTACCTCCCGCTGGTCATACGCGGGTTCGGCGCGCCGCAGCTCAAGTGGGCCTACGGCGGCTGCTACTCGTCCTGGTGCGAGACCGGCTGGTACTCCTCCCCGGCGGCGGTGGACGTCAACGGGGATGGAATCAACGACGTCGTCGCCTCGGCGTACTCGATCTGGGCCCTGAACGGTCTGAACGGCAGTCTGCTCTGGCGGAAAGGGAATACGAATAACCGCACCTGGCCCGGGGTGGTGGTGGCGGATATCAACAAAGACGGGCAGAAGGAGATCGTCATTGCCCAGAGCGGGCCGTCTGTATCGGTCTACCGTCTGAACGGGACGCCTATCTTTGAGAAGAAGGCGGTTTCTGGAAGCAGCAACGAGTTCCGCGGGCTGCTGGCGGCCGACCTGGATGCGAATAACAGCACAATGGAGATCGTGGTCACCAGCGCCTCCGGCAGCGCGAAAAATACCTGGGTGCTGAACTCGGCGGGGAACCCGGTTGGAGGAAAATGGCCCCAGATGACCGATGGGACCGGCTACGCCTGGGGGGTATACAATGCCAACGCCGCGGCGGGGGACCTGCGGCCGGATCTTCCCGGGCTGGAGCTGGTCGTTCCCTCGGACGTGCATTACATCAACGCTTATGATAAAAATGGCAATTCGCTGGCAGCCAGCGCGACCGATTATCCCGGAAAGACCTGGGGCCAGGTCGGGGTGTGGGAGAACCTGGCGGTGGAGAAGCGCGGCTGGGGAGCATGCGATGGGGTGCGCGCGGAAAGCTACCGCACCAACTTCGCCGATGGGCCGGCGGTGATCGCCGACGTCAACGGGGATGGGACGCGCGAGGTGGTGGTCACCGGAAACATGTACGATTGCCACGCGGGCTATCCGCCCAGCCGGTATATCGCACCTTTCATCTTCAACGCCGACCGCAGCCGCTTCAACACCGGCGGCTACAACTGGCAGCAGAACCCGGTCGACACCGGGGCGCCGATCAGCGAGGATTACAACGTGATCGAATCGGCGGAAGCTAACCCGGTGGTCGCCGACCTGGACGGGGACGGCAAGAAGGAGATCCTCTTCGCCTCCTATGACGGGCGGGTGCACGCCTTCTGGCTGGACAGGACCGAGCACGGTTCCTGGCCCTATTCGGTCTACAAGCCCTCGGAGGGGTTCTTTCGCTTTGCCTCCGAGCCGCTGGTCGCCGACCTGGACAACAACGGGAGGGCCGAGGTGATCTTCACCTCCTGGACGCAGGAGACCTCGAACCGCTGGGGCAGGCTGCACATCCTCTCCTGGGACGGTGCGCCAATCTATGAGCTCGATCTGCCGGCGCCGAAATCGAGCTCGATCCACTGGAACGGGGGCCTGGCGGCGCCCACCCTGGTCAACGTCGACGGCGACCCGGACCTGGAGCTGGTCGTCAACACCGCCTATTCGGGGGTGGTGGTGTACGATCTCCCGGGGACGGCCGCGGCGCGGGTGCTGTGGGGCACCGGGCGGGGGAGTTACACTCGCGATGGGTATCGGTGAGATCCAGTACGGGCAGACCTGCGTGTCTGCCCGCTCCTTGCCGCAGAGCGGGTCGACACATCGGTCAACCCCTACGGTTGATCGGGACTCGAATTGAAATCTCATGGATGGGCGGGAACCCCCATCCTGCATGAAGAGATGGTAAGGGTATAATGGGGAAAACCCAATCCACCCATTTCAGAAGAGGGAACCGCTATGCCCAACAAGAAACGCCCTACCCGCCCCGCCAAACGCTCGGCGCAGAAAAACCAGCCCGGCAGCATCCAGATCATCGCCATCGGCGTGATCGTCCTGGTTGTGGCGGGGATCGCGTACGCGCTGATCTCCTCCCAGAAGCCGGCCGCCTCCACTGGCAGCGCGCCCACCCCCGGCGCGAAGCAGTACAGCGCCGCGCCGCCGATGACCATCGACAGGACCAAGCAGTATACGGCGACGGTCAAGATGGCCAAGGGCGGCGAGTTCGTCATCCAGCTCTACGCGGATAAAGCGCCGGTCACGGTCAACAGCTTCGTCTTCCTGGCGCGGGATGGCTATTTCAACGGGGTCACCTTCCACCGCGTGCTGCAAGGCTTCATGGCCCAGGGCGGAGACCCGACCGGTACCGGCATGGGCGGCCCTGGATACGAGTTCAAAAACGAGGATAGCGACCTGACCTTCGATAAGGCCGGGGTGGTGGCGATGGCTAACGCCGGGCGGGATACCAACGGCAGCCAGTTCTTCATCACCTTTGGCCCGCAGCCAAACCTGAATGGCGGTTATACCATCTTCGGCCAGGTCATCAGCGGGATGGACGAGGTCAAGAACATCCGCCTGCGCGACCCGAACCAGCGCCCCGACTACCCGGGGGACGCCATCCAGAGCGTGACGATTAGCGAAAAATAAATCTTTCTTTCTCTGTACTTCTCTGTGGTGAGGTTTTTCGAAAATGGGAGAAAGCATGGATCTGATCGAGGGAGATCGCATCGTACTCGCGGAGATCGAGGCGAGCGCCGATGCAGCGCTGCCGGTATGGGCGGCGGGAGCGAACAGAGGGGACCCCTACCGGCCGCACGCCCTGGTCGATGGGGAACGGGTGGTGGCGCTCTTCGCGGCGGGGTGTATGCTCGATCGGCTGCCCGAGTCGATCGCTGAGCTCGGCCATCTTCGACAACTCGACCTGGCGGGGAACAACCTGGAAACTTTTCCCGAGGCTGTGTTAGAGCTGGAGGCGCTGGAACTCCTTAACCTGGGGGAGAACCCCTTTTCCGAAGTGCCCGAGGGAATCGGCCGGCTGCGCGGGCTGACCCGCCTGTACCTGCACTCGACGCGGCTCACCGCCCTGCCGGACAGCCTGGGAGACCTGGAGAACCTGAAGGTGCTCGACCTGGGCCACGCGCGGCTGGAATCGGTCTCCGCGGCGCTCGGCCGGCTCCGGCAGCTCGAATTCCTCTATCTCAGCAACAACCAGCTCAGCGAGATCTCGCCGGCCTTTGGCGGCCTGGGAAATCTGCTGTACCTGAACCTGACCGACAACCACCTCAGCATATTGCCCGAGGCGATCGGCGGCCTGGCGAAACTGCTCGAGCTGCGGCTTTACAACAACCGGCTCGAGTCTCTGCCGGAAAGCATCGGCCGGCTGGGCCGATTGGTAGAGCTGCATGCCATGAACAACCGGCTGAGCGAACTGCCTGCCTCGATCGCCGGGCTGCGCCGGCTGAAAAAGCTGGCCCTGATGGACAACCGCCTGACCCGGCTGCCCGGTGAGATCGGCGAGCTGTCCAGCCTGGTGGACCTCGACTTGCGCAACAACCGCCTGGTCGAACTGCCCGAATCGCTGGGGAAGCTGAAGGTGCTGACCTTCCTGGATCTGCGCGCCAACCGGCTGACGGCGCTGCCGAACAGCCTCGCGGAGCTGCCGCGACTGGAGAAGCTGGATTTACGCTGGAACCGGATCGAGCCGCTGCCGGGATGGGTAGGGGAATTGGAACGGCGAGGATGCAGGGTTTATTCCTGATTTTGTAACGTTAGCTGCAACGGAGACTCTATCGCGGCGGTCGGTCCCGGGGATGGAGACACGGTTGGCAGGGGTGTTTCCGTTGGGGGAAGGGTGAAATAGCACTACTTTCTGAAGAGAAGTAGTTCCTAAAAGCGGGTCTTGGTATAATCCTGATAAGGCAATGGGAATGGAGGAATAAGTATCTATCCGAATATTCGGATAGGTTCTAATTCACCAATAGAAGCAGCAGGAATACGCGAATTTTGAAATCGAGGCGAATATGGGAGAAGTCAACCGGCACAAGCGGCAGAAGGCGCTGCGGATCAAGCGGGGCAAGCGCGAAAAAGTCCACAAGCTGTTGGCAAAAATGAAGACGGTGGATCCAAAGGAACGCGAGCGGCTGCGCGCGAAAATCCAGCGCATCGCGCCGTTTTATCCGTTGAGTGGCTAGCCTGTCTCAGACTGCCGCTTCGACCAATCGAAAAGCCGCCTGGAGGGTCTTTTCTTCCGGGTCGTAGCGCGGGTCGTAGGAGGCGACGCCCAGGCCGGCGATGGCGAAGCGCTGGCGGAGGAGGCGGATGGCTGCGACCACGTCGTCCACATCCAGGCCATCTGGGGCGGGAACAGATTGGCCGGGGTTTCGAGCGGGTCCAGGCCGTCCAGGTCGAGGTGGAGGTAGACGTCCCGCACCGAGCGGCGCAGCCGGTCGAGGGCGGGCTCGAGCGACTCCGCCAGGCCGTTCTCGCGCACTTGCGGGGCGGTGACCAGGGCGACGCCTTGCTGGCGCAGGAGGGCTTCTTCGTCGCGGTCGAAATCCCGCCCGCCGAGGTGGACGATTCGCTCCGGGAGCACGGGGCGGAAGCCGGGGATGCTCAGCGCCAGGCTCTTCCAGCCCAGGCCCGCGGCGGTCGCCAGGCCCATCCCGTCGAGAAAGCCGCTGGGGGAGATGTCCGGGGTGTTGAAATCGCCGTGGGCGTCCAGCCAGAGAATGCCCAAATCGCAGCCGGTCGCGCCTTCCCATCCGGCGATCCCACCCAAGGCAGCGCTGCAGTTCCCGGAGAGGACCAGCGGCAGGCGGCCCTGGTCGAGGCCTTCCCGAACCTGAGCGCCGAGCTGGCGGTACAGCTCGAAGCTGGTTTTGATCTCGCTGGGGAAGGGGTCGCTGCTCTCGATCTCGCTGATCCACACCATGTGGCCGTGGGCTCGGAGGTAATTGGCCAGTCCGCGGTCAAGCAGGTGGCCAGGACCCGCGCCCATGCGCTCATCGCGCCGGCCGGAATCGTAAGGGACCTGAAAGATGTGGATGTTCATGCGCCGTCTTCTTACCGCCTGAACCTGTAGTCCGATTGTAACGGATTAGAAAAAAGAGTTCAAACTGGTTTATAGAAGCGCCTCGGCGCGCCGCTTGAGGACGCGCAGGGCGCGCAGGGTGACCCACTTGCTCGGCTCGCCTTCTCGTTCTACGTCTGCCCAGGTCCGGCCGTTGCCGGTGGATTCCAGCTTCCAGCGCCCCTGGAGATCCTGTTTGCTCAGCAGCAGAGCGTAAGCGGCGTTCAAACGCGGGTCGCCGGCATATCCCAGAGCAGTTAAAACTTCCAGGTTCTGAAGCACATCGCTCGCGTCCGCCAGCGGGTAGCCAAACTGAAACCACCTCGGGCTGGGAGGGGATGCAAAGGGAGCCGGGTAATCCGCTCTGGCCGGGTCGCGGCCGAGTAGGAAACCGAGTCCGGCCTGGATCGGCGCCCATATCTCAGGGGTGCGCAGCGATTCAGGGACCTTGCTGAAGGCCAGCAACGCTTTGACAGCCGCCCAGGCGCAGGGTTTCTGGTTGTTAGCGGCGCAGACAAACCCGGGGGCGCTGTTCCCGCTGGAATAGTAGCGCTGCGGGTTGTTTTGCTCCTCAGCCGGCGCGATCCCTTCCCCGGTAACGCTGCGAGCCAGCCAGTCCAGAGCTTTACGCAGGCGGTCGTCGTTCAGCCAGCCGAGGTCGATCAGCGCCGCGCACAGGTTGCCCTGCAGGCATTGGATCGTTCCCCCTGGCTGGCCGTCGTAGCTGAACCCCCCAAGCGTGCAACAACTGTGTTCGAGGACGTACTCGCAGGCGGCGCGCACACGGGGATCGTTGCC
Organism: Anaerolineaceae bacterium; assembly: GCA_035542155.1. Lineage (GTDB taxonomy): Bacteria > Chloroflexota > Anaerolineae > Anaerolineales > Anaerolineaceae > DATKLX01. The sequence continues at coordinate 430 of DATKLX010000025.1, read as the reverse complement.
GTCCGCGCCAAGCTGGGCGAGGAAGATCACCGACCAGATCGTCCCCTGGTATTTGGGCAGATAGCCGGTCCCTGGCCTGATCCAGTATCCCTGGGGGTTCTGGTTGGATAGAATGGCTGGTACCGGGCCAGACGCCATCACTCCCTGGCGGGCAGCCACCACGTAGACGTGGTCTGGCGGCATGTCTAATATGTCCAACAAAGTGAAGTAACGGACTCCTGGACGGTCGGCGTCCAGCTCCCACAGCCAGGGTAACGGATCCCCATTGAGATCTTTACGCCAGGGCGGTTTCATATCCCCTCCTGTAGATTTTTGGTGATTCGGTCGCCTATTGTAGACTCTATACCGGATTCGCGCGTTGTCAAGCAAGAAAATTCGGTGATTACCCACAAATAGGAAGGGAATAGAAAGCTCTGCTCGAACGTGGTAA
>DATKLX010000024.1:0-5086 GCA_035542155.1 Anaerolineaceae bacterium | reverse complement strand
GGTTCTCTTTCCTGGCGACCTGGATCATCTCCGCGAGCATCTATCTCCCGATCAAGAAGCTTCACGACGTCACCACAACCATCACCAAGAACGATCTGCAGGCTCTCCTGACTCGCAAGAACGTGGATGAGATCACCGAGCTGGGAATGAGCTTTAACATCATGATCGGCAAGATCCGCGTGCTGCTCAATGATAAGATGAAGGAGCAGGAAAACCTCAAGAAAGCCGAGATGCGCGTCCTCCAGGCGCAGATCAACCCGCACTTTCTCTACAACACCCTGGATACGATCGTCTGGATGGCCAAGGCCAGCAAAACGGATGAGGTTATCGACATCGTCCGCGCGCTGTCGAGCTTCTTCCGCATCTCGCTCAGCAAAGGCAGGGACTGGATCACCATCGAGGAGGAGATCGAGCACGTGCGCTGCTATCTGACGATCCAGAAAATGCGCTACCGGGATATCCTCGATTACAAGATCGAGGTCGACCCGGAGATCCTGAATGGGACGATCCTCAAGCTCACCCTCCAACCCCTGGTGGAGAACGCCCTTTATCACGGGATCAAGAACAAGCGCAATGGAGGCACGATCACGGTCCGCGCCCGGCGGGCCGGGGGAAACCTGGTTTTGATCGAGATCCTGGACGACGGGGTGGGCTTTACGCCGTATAAGCTGGCGAAGATGCAACTGGCCATGGACGACGAATCCCCCGACGATTTTACCTTCAAGGAGAGCGGGTTCGGGCTGGAGAATGTCAACAAACGGATCAAGCTCTATTATGGGAAGCAGTACGGCCTCAGCGTGCAGAGCAGGTATACAGAGGGTACCTGCGTCACGGTGACCATCCCGTTGTGCGATAACCCGGAACAGTCGAGGGAAAGGGAAGAGTCTCGCGAATGAAGCTGAGCCGCAGACTGTTCCACCGGCTGGTCACCGGCCTGGTCATCCTCGCCCTGGGCGGATGCGCCGCTCCGGCAAGCCCTTCCCCCACGCCGGTCGTTCTCTCCAAGGCGACGCCGGGGAAAAAGACCTACCAGACCCTGGTGGTCGGCTTCGCGCAGGTCGGCGCGGAGAGCGACTGGCGCACCGGAAACACCCAATCGATCGTAGATGCCGCCCACGACCTGGGGGTGGAGCTGAAGTTCGTCGATGGGCAGCAAAAGCAGGAGAACCAGATCAAAGCCATCCGCTCCTTCATCGCCCAGCAGGTCGACGTGATCGGGGTGTCTCCTATTGTGGAGAACGGCTGGGATTCGGTGTTCCAGGAAGCCAGGGAGGCCGGCATCCCGATCATCATCCTCGACCGCCGCGCCAACGTCCCCGAGGATATGTATGTCACCTACCTGGGCTCCGATTTCGTTGAAGAGGGGCGCAACGCCGCGCGGGTGATGGCCGGCCTGCTCGACGGCAAGGGAAACATTGTCGAGCTGACCGGCACAGAGGGCTCCGCCCCCGCCGTCGACCGCTATCAAGGTTTCCGCGAGGTCCTCCAGACGTATCCCGAAATGCGCATCGTCGTCTCGCGTACCGGCGATTTCACCCGCGCGAGAGGTAAGGAGGTGATGAGAGACATCCTCCAGAGTTACACCGGTAAGATCGACGCGCTGTTCGCCCACAACGACGATATGGCCATCGGCGCGATCAAGGCAATCGAGGAGGCCGGTCTGAAGCCCGGCAAGGATATCAAGATCGTTTCGATCGACGCCATCCGCGAAGCGTTCAAGGCCATGGCTGACGGCAAGCTCAATGCGACCGTGGAGTGCAATCCCCTCCTCGGACCGCAGTTCTTCGACCTGGCGCTCAAGGTGGTCAACGGAGAGAAGGTCCCCAAGCGCATCCCGTCCGTGGAATCGATCTATTATCCCTACAACGCTTTGGAGATTTTACCGACGAGGAAGTATTGAGGGGACTGCGCAAGAACCGGGTGGCGAATCGGGCGGATGCTCCTATAATGGGTACAGATGAATGATAGAGGAATACTGATGGAGATCCAGATCGACACCTATACCCAACAGGCCGAAGATTACCGCCGCATCGAGCAGGCCATCCGCTACCTGGAGGAGCACTTCCTTGAGCAGCCCGATCTATCCGCGGCGGCGGCGAGTGTTGGATTGAGCGAATTCCACTTCCAGCGGCTGTTCACCCGCTGGGTGGGGATCAGCCCCAAGCGCTTCCTCCAATACCTCACCAAGGAGCACGCCAAGAGCCTGCTGCGCAGGCCGGTCGACCTGCTCGAGGCCACCTACGCGAGCGGGCTCTCCAGCCCGGGCCGGCTGCACGATTTGTTCGTCGCCACCGAGGCGGTCACCCCCGGCGAGTACAAGACCCACGGCGCGGGATTGACCATCCAGTTCGGGTTCCACCCGACTCCCTTCGGCGAGTGCCTGCTGGCGCGCACCTCGCGCGGGATCTGCGGCATGGCCTTCGTCGAGCCGGGCGGGCGCGAGCAGGCGCTCAAAGACCTGAGGGTGAAATGGCGCCGGGCGCGCCTGGAAGAAAATCCGCAGGCCACCGCGCCCCTCGTCGCGCAGATCTTCTCCCCGCCGGGCGCCCGCTCCGGAACATTGAACCTGCTCCTCAACGGCACCAACTTCCAGATCAAGGTCTGGGAAGCTCTGCTGCGCATCCCCAGCGGCTCGGTGGTGACCTACGAGGACATCGCCCTGTCGATCGGCATGCCCGGCTCGGCCCGCGCCGTCGGCGGCGCCGTGGCCGCGAACCCGGTCGCGGTGATCATCCCCTGCCACCGGGTGATCCGCAAGGACGGCGAGTTCGGCGGGTATCACTGGGGAATGGCGCGCAAGAAGGCTCTCCTCGGCTGGGAGATGGCCCAGGCTGAGCTGCATTAGATCCGTGCCATCCTTATCCAGAAAAGATGGAGAGATGCCTTCTATGAATAACATCCTCGAGGTTGCCCGCGGGGTGCTCGCTACTACCCCTTTCCGCTGGGAGAGCCTGGTCCAGGCCCTGCCCGTGGAGTTGCTCAACCGCCAGCCGGCCGTGGGGCAGTGGTCCGCGCTGGAATGCCTGCAGCACCTCCTCGACACGGAGCCCATTTTCTCGGCGCGGATCGGCTATTTCCTCGGCGGACAGGATTTCCCCGCCTTCGACCCGGATACGCAGGGCACCCCGCTCAGCGCCCGCTCTGCGCCGCAGGAGATGGCCGCGCGCTTTACCCGCCTGCGGAAAGACAGCCTGGCCTCCCTGGCCAGGGTCGCCCCAAAAGACCTGGACCGGCGCGTCCGCCATGCCGAGCTGGGGCCGGTCACGCTGGGTGAGATGGTCCACGAGTGGGCCGCGCACGATTTCAACCACACCGTGCAGGCCGAGCGCGCCCTGATGCAGCCCTTCATCCTCGGCAGCGGCCCTTGGGAGTTTTATTTCAAGGATCACCTGGTCCAACAAAAATAACCTGTATCCATCGTTCAGGAGGTAGCTATGCAAAGCGCCATTCTGACCGGCTGCGGCGAGATCGCCGGCGGCCTGGTATCCTATTCGCCAGAAATCGAGATCCACCTGGGCCGCCAGGACCTGTTCAAGCTGAGCGGGGACGCACGCGGCGTCCAGATCTTGGCGCTCGCCGGAGCCCTGTGGGTCACCCAGCAGGGCGACGCGCAGGATTTCCTGCTCCGCCCGGGGGAGCGGATGGAGATCACTCGTAAGGGTATAGTCCTCGTCCAGGGATTCCCCGCTGCCCGCCTGCGGGTCATCCCCGCCGAGCGCGGACGCCGCGCTTGAGCAGAAAATACTTAACCCCCACCGTAGCAAACTACACCCTCCCTCCAGAGGGTGTTTTGTTTCCCCTCCTGAAACCGTAAAACTCTTCACCGGATCCATATCGCTGTGGATCGGAGATCTTCGCTTTCTTGGCTATGATGGAGACAGCACAGTTACTTCCACGTGTACCTTTTTTCAACCCAATCAGCAGCAGTTCAGGAGGAATGAATCGATGAAGAAGTTCTTTCTACTCACGGTTGTCTGTATCCTGGTCGTGAGCGTGTTTGGCTGCGCCCCGGCAGCCACCCCGACGGCCGCGCCCACGACCGCCCCGGCCGCTCAACAGCCGGCGGCCAAGAAGGCCTATGCCGATATGACCCTCTGCTATCCGCAGCTCGGCGCCGAGTCTGACTGGCGAACCGCCAACTCTGCTTCCATCAAGGAGACCGCCGCGAAAGTGGGCGCCAAACTGGTCTTCTCGGATGCCCAGCAGAAGCAGGAAAACCAGATCTCGGCCATGCGCTCCTGCATCCAGCAGGGTGTAAGCGTGATCGCCCTGCCGCCCGTGGTTGAAACCGGTTGGGACGCCGTCCTCCAGGAAGCCAAAGACGCCAGTATCCCGGTGATCATCGTCGACCGCTCCGTCTCCGCAGACAAATCGATGTACGCATCGCACATCGGCTCGGACATGGTCCTCGAGGGCAAGCGCGCCGCCGCTGAGTTCAACAAGCTGCTGCCCAGTGGCGGAAGCATCCTCGAACTCTCCGGCACCACCGGCTCCGGCGCAGCGGTCGGCCGCGCCAAGGGGTTCCGCGAGGATCTGAATCCCAATATTAAGATCCTCGACTCCCAGACGGGCAACTTCACTCGCGCCGAGGGCAAGCCGGTCATGGAAGCCTTCGTAAAGAAATACCAGGGCCAGTTCCAGGGAGTCTTTATCCACAATGACGATATGGCCATCGGCGCCGTCGAAGCCATCAAGGCCGCCGGGATCAAGCCGGGCGATCTCAAGATGGTCTCCGTCGACGGTACCCGCGGCGGCTTCCAACTCATGATCGACGGCTGGCTGCAGGCCGACGTGGAATGCAATCCGCTCCTCGGCCCGCAGGTGTTCGACATGGCCCTCAAGCTGATCAACGGCGAGACCATCGACAAGGAAGTGCTCACCAACGAGACCGTCTACTATCCCGACAAGGCCGCCGAGCTGCTGCCAACTCGTAAATACTAAACTCTTGCTAAGTGCGTCAGGTTCAGTGTAGTACGACGCGCAAGGTTGACTGGTGAAGAACGAAGCGGCGTTAGACACAACGCCGCTTCGTTTCTCAAATTCTCCCGGTTCGGATTATAATGGGTTATGGTCCAGCAGGATCATA
>DATKLX010000023.1:0-3890 GCA_035542155.1 Anaerolineaceae bacterium | reverse complement strand
TTGGGAGGATGAAGATGCGCGCTCGCACGGTACGGGGCTACAAAACCTGGCCGGGAATGACCAGCGGCCTGATGGTAGCGGGAGTAGGCGTGGCTTAGCTCACCATCCTGTTTCCTGGAGAAAAACTGCCTGGGCGATTTTGCTAAATTCGCCTACCAATCTTGAGTCAAACACAAATATCGATCGAAGTTGACCAAGACCACTGATTTACAGTATACTCAGAAAAATTGTTGCCACGAGTGGGTTTGGAGTTGTTAAGGAAATTTTTTTACGGTCAGCTTATTCTACCCCTCACAGAAAACAAATCTTTAGCTCTCATCACTGCATCGATCCTCGCGAGCCTCGGGGTTTATTATGGTTTAATCTTCCGCCAGGCTCCCCTTGCGAAATATTACGGGGTTCCGCTCTACGACCTGCTTGCCATGATCCGGACTGACCCGAGAACCCAGGGCCGTCTGATTATTGCCTTTCTCCTGTTGGCCAGTCTTTACTTCCTGGGCTGGAAGGCAGCGCAATCGGTTTCCCATCGCAGAGTGGCCTGGATAATGGTTATGGTCGGAATTGCGGCCTCGGCTGCCATTTTATTGTATCTCTATCCCTACGACGCCGCAGATATCTTTGACAATATCTCTCACGGGCGGATCATCGCGATATACCATGCTAACCCCTTCCAGCAGGTGACCATCGATTTTCCCCAAGATCCGTTCTTTCACTATCCCGGCTGGCCTAAGGTCCCCTCGGCGTACGGCCCCTTATGGGAAATGATGGCGGGCCTCACCGCATCTCTGGCGGGAGATGGAATCTTCGAAAATGTGATCGCTTTTAAGCTGCTGCCCGCAATATTTGTCGTGATCAGCGTGGCTCTCACCGCGGTTTTTATGTTGAGAGTCGATCCCAAACGGGCTTTAAGCTCTGTATGGCTCCTGGGAATGAACCCTCTCGTCCTCTACGAAACCTTTGGGCACGGGCACAATGATATGGCTATGGTGGTTTGGATCATTGCTGCCGTACTGGCCATCGACCGGCGTAAGTTCAGCCTGGCAATTCTTGCCCTGGTAATTGGCGGTCTCATTAAATACATCCCCCTCCTGCTAATCCCCGTGGCGGGTGTGATCGCCCTGGTTGAGCTGCCCAACCCGCGAGAGCGTCTACGTTTTTTGATCTTAACTGGCCTGGGCGCGGCGATCCTGGTCACGTTAGCCTACGCTCCATTTTGGGGAGGATTAGAAACCCTTACCGTAGAGCGGCGTACTCGCCTGCTTACAACTTCCATCTCATCTATCGTGTATAATTTCCTCAGGCAACACATCGATGCCCAGTCCGCTGCAGCATGGGTGACCGAGATATCCCTTTACGTGACGTTGCTGTTTTCAATCTGGCAGGCCGATCGCGCCGGGCGTAAATCCAGCCTTCCCCTCTGGCTTCGATTCAGCAATTCGGGTTTGAATATTTTACTTTTCTATCTGCTGGTTACCATCCTCTGGTTCCACCAGTGGTATTTGGTCTGGGCCATCGGTCTTGCTGTTCTCCTCCCCCCCGGTCCCATCTGGGCGCTCGCCCTCTTTAATAGCTTCGCCGTTCTGGCAAAGCCGTTCGTGATCGCGCCGCTGGTTTTCCTCAAACTTTCTCCCCAGTCGCCCGAATGGTTGGAACTGCGCCTCTCCGTCGGTGTACTGGCCCTTCCCTGGGTGGCCGCCGTCCTGGCTTTGTGGAATCAATACCACCATGGCCGGAAAAAGGCCAATCGCGTTGAACCCAAACCTGAAGGAAAACTTACCGAACAAAGGAATAATTCAGCGACTTAAACGCTTTATCCAGCCTTACGCACAGCGATCCTGGTGCCGATGAATTCTCTGAAATACGAGTAGGCAGCGGCAGAGCGAATGCCCTTATTGCAGCAACGCCACAAGCCTTTGGTTGGAAAACCCGGATATGGCAGCGGATTGAGTATCGTCTACCATGATGGATGTCGTCACTGGTACCTGGGAGGCAATCACGCTGACCAGCGTGCTGCTGGAATATTTCCCAGGATCGTTATCCGCAATCACAGTGACAGTCTCATGCCCGCCTAACACCCCGGCTGTATTCATCACCTCTTTTAGAGTTTTTCCGCGCGGTACATGCAGGGTGTAATAGATATTCTGCACGTAGATCGCTTCTGTGCCAATTGTGGCCGAGAGCATCACCGTACTGCCATCCGCGAGGATGACGACCGGTGTGGCGCTGCAATGGCGAGCTTCCATCTGGGCGGAAAGACCGGGATAAATGGCAAAGCCCAGCCCGACCAGGATTAAGAGGACCAGCAAAGTGCGTTTGATCAGAAGGCTTTCGTTCATTGTCATCGATGAGCTCCTCAGTGATGAATTTCCCCCAACCGGCGCACCATCTGGCCTGAAAATAAGTCCGCCTCGCGAGGAGGCGGGCGCAAACGGCTGATGCCGGAAGTTGGCAGCCCGGCGATCCGGCAGGTTCTGCTAAGGACCCGTAGCTTTGCGCCCCCACTTCTCAATGGGTTTGCCTTTTTCACTTCTCTTTGGATCGTGCGTACCAGTTACACGATCATTCTCGATTATTAGTATAGGAATCGTCACGAGGAAAGTCAAGCGGCTAGGGGCATCGAGAAGCTCTGAACGGTTTACAATTTCGTAAGGGGCCGGGAATGCGACACCCGGCCTCCCTGAGAAGCCGGGCGTCAATGAAGAATTTGATTGGATTGGACCAGTTAGCAGGCCTTTTCGCCGACGTAAGTGGCGCCTTCGCGCAGGGCCTGGCAGTTCAACGGCAGTAGGCGGTGATGGCGCGCAGGAAGGTGCTCCTCGAGGGCCTTCTCGAGTACGGAGATGGGCAGCACCGGCAGGTTGGCGATCAGCGCGCCGATCATCACCATGTTGGTCATGCGTTTGTCGCCCAGGCGCTCGGCGATGTCGTTGGCGGGGACGAGCACCGTGGTCAGGTCTTTACGCTCCACCGCGCGGGGAATGATCGAGGTATTCACTACCAGCACACCCCCCTCTTTGACCAGGGGTTCATATTTTTCGAGGGAGGGAAGGTTCATGGCAACGACAGCCCTGGGATTGCGCACGAGCGGTGAGCCGATTTCCTCATCGGCGATGATCACCGTGCAGTTTGCTGTGCCGCCGCGCATCTCGGGTCCATAGGATGGGATCCAGGTGGTTTGCTTGCCGGTGTCCATCGCCCCGTAGGAAAGCAACTGACCGGCAAAAAGAACGCCCTGCCCGCCAAACCCGGTAATCATGATCTCAGTTTGCATTCTCTGCTTCTCCTCTCAGATCTTCAGCCCCGCCAGTTCCGGGGAAACCTTGAAATCGCCGAGCGGGTAGAAGGGAATCATTTTCTCCTCCAGCCAGGCCAAAGACTGGGTTGGGGTCATGCCCCAGTTGGTCGGGCAGATGGAAAGCAGCTCGATCATGGAGAAACCCAGCCCGCGGACCTGCGCCTCGAAGGCCAGGCGGATGGCTTTCTTCGCCAGGCGGATATTTTTCGGGTCGTGGAGGCTGCGGCGCACGACGTAAGAGGAGCCCTGAAGGATGGCGAGCAGCTCGGCGGTCTGGATGGGGTAGCCGGCCAACTCGACATCCCGGCCGTTTGGAGAGGAGGTCGTTTTTTGACCAGGGAGGGTAGTGGGGGCCATCTGCCCGCCGGTCATTCCGTAATTGGCATTGTTAATGAAGAAAACGGTGATATTTTCACCTCGCGCAGCGGCGTGGACGATCTCGGCCGCACCGATGGAGGCAAGGTCGCCATCACCCTGGTACGTCATCACGATCCGGTCGGGAAGCACCCGCTTGATGCCAGTTGCCATAGCCGGGGCGCGCCCGTGAGGTGATTGGACCCAGTCGAAGTCAAAATAGTTATAGGCAAACACCGAG
>DATKLX010000022.1:0-8297 GCA_035542155.1 Anaerolineaceae bacterium | reverse complement strand
CCCATCCTGGAGCGGCTGAAGGCGCGCCTGGGCCAGGAGGATGCCGGACAGCGGCTGATGAGGCTGCTGGAGGGTTGGCGCAATCGGCCGGAAGCGGAGCAGGGCTATGGGCCGGGAAACGTGGTCAACCTGCTGCGCCTGATGCGGGGTGACCTGTGCGGGCTGGATCTTGCCCGATTGGAATTGCGGCAGGTGTTCCTGGCCGCCCCGGCTCAGGAAGCGAGCCTGACCGGAGCCCACCTCAACGACTGCGTATTCGGGGAGCCGATGGGCGCAGTCATGTCCATCGCGCTCAGCCGGGATGGACGGTATCTGGCGGCAGGCACCTTCGACGGGGCAGTGCGGTTATGGCGGGTTCAGGACCGACAATTGATCTTCGTCATGACACGCCCGCTGGGTCCGGTGTGGGGCCTGAGGATAAGCGTTGACGGGCAGTATCTGGCAATCGCGTGGGGAGACGGCACGGTGAGCCTGAGTGAAATCGCAAGCGGGAAGAGTCTGCACACGTTCACCGGGCACAAGGCGGCGGTCTGGAGCGTGGCGTTCAGCGCCGATGGACAGCGTCTGGTGGGCGGTGCTGTGAACGGGGAGATACGTCTGTGGGACATTGAGAGCGGAGCGTGCCTGCAGGTACTCACCGGGCACGCTGGCGGAGTCACCGACCTGGCGTTCAGCGAAGATGGTAAGTGGGTTTGGAGCAGTGGATTGGATGGGGTCGTACGCCAGTGGGAGACCACGAGCGGAGCGTGCCTGCAGGTACTCACCGGGCACGCGAGCCCAGTCACAAAGCTGGCGCTGAGCCCAGATGGACAGCGGGTGTGGAGCAGCGGGTTCGATTCCACCATTCGCGTATGGGATGCGCCGAGCGGCGAAGGTCTACAGGTCCTCGCCGGGCATTCTGGCGAAGCCGTCGTGGCGTTGAGCGCGGACGGCCTGCGGCTGGCGAGCGGTGGAGGCGATTTCACGGTGCGGCTGCGGGACGCCGCGAGCGGTGAGATTAAGAAGGTACTTACCGGGCACACAGGTGGGATTCGCGGTGTGGCGCTGAATACAGATGGGCAGCTCCTTGCCAGCGGCGGGTGGGATGGGACGGTGCGGCTGTGGGATGCAGAGCGTGGGGAGTGCGTGCATGTGATCACCGGGTACACGACCGCGATCTGGAGCGTGGCGCTGAGTGGGGATGGGCAGCGGCTGGCCACCGGCGGAGCCGATGCCACCGCACGCATCTGGGACACCTCGAGCGGGAAGTGCCTCAAGGCCTTGGCGCACCCGGGTGGAGTCCAGGGTGTGGCGTTGGATGCTCAGGGTCGGCGGATGGTAAGCGCCGGCATGGATGGGAAGGTGCGGCTGTGGGATGTGGCCAGCGGTGAATGTCGGTTGACTCTCGCTGGACATTCAGTCTGGGGCGTTGCGCTGAGCGCGGACGGACAACGGCTGGCATGCACCACTCATGGCACAGTTGAGGTGTGGGACTCGGCGAGCGGAACATGTCTACGGATGCTCACCGGACATACAGGCGATATCCGCGGCCTGGCATTGAGCGCGGACGGACAGCATGTGGTCAGCGGCGCCATGGACGGGACCGTGCGGGTGTGGGACGTGGCCAGCGGTGAATGTCAGGAAGTCCTCACCGGGCACGAGGGAGGCGTCTGGAACGCAACGTTGAGTGGGGACGGGCGGCGCGTGGCAAGTTGTGGAGTTGATGCCAGCGTACGGCTATGGGATGCTTCGAGCGGGGAGTGCCTGAAGATCCTCACCGGACACACAGACGCGGTCTGGGACGTGGAACTGAGTTCGGATGGAAGTCTCTTGGCGACCGGTGGGACTGATGGGACGGTGCGTCTGTGGGATGCTGCGAGCGGGGAGTGTCTGCAGACCCTTACCGGGCACGCGTCGTCAACCTGGGGAGTGGCCTTGAGCGGTGATGGGAGCCTGGTCGCCGATGCGGCGCAGGACGGGACCGTACACCTGTGGGACGCACGGACTGGCGCCCAGTTGCGCACGCTGCGACCCGATCGCCTCTACGAGCGGATGGACATCACCGGCCTGACGGGCATCACGGAGGCGCAGCGGCAGGCGCTCCTGACGCTGGGAGCTGTCGAGGTGTAAGGAGCTATTTCTCCCTGGATCAGGGAGAAATTTTTGCCCGACCAATCTGTAAGCGCTGAGGAATTCCGGAAATAGTAAACCGTCGATGGATGTCAACGCAGGTATTTCCAGATTGGAGGATAGAAATGACCAATCGAGATCGTATCTCCCTGCAGACAATTCTTTCGGTCGAGCAGCTTCGCGCTGACTTTCCCGGCCGGGTGATCGCCCCCGGAGAGGCCGGGTACGACCGGGCCCGCACGGTCTTTTACAGCGGGTTTGACCAGCGTCCAGCGGTCATCCTTCGACCCGCGGACGCGGGCGACATCGCGCGGATGATCGCGCTGGCCCGCGAGGGCGAGGCGCGCGTCCGCGAAGCTTATCCGACCCAGACCTGGGAGCGGCTGACCGGGATCAAGCGGCGCTACGATCCGGCCAACCTCTTCCACCTCAACCAGAATATACCTCCCTCAGGAGAAAGATCATGATTACTCAATTTGCCGGAGCATCCATCTGGAGTGAAGATTTGAACCAACTGCTGCCGTTTTACCGGGATATCCTCGGACTCACGGTGACCATGGAAACGCCGGGATATGCCATCCTGGGCAATGACCAGGCGGGCAGCGCGGTCCTGGCGCTGGGCACGCACAGCGAGGTCCACGGCCGCAACAGTGACCCGGCGCGCCACATGGTGGCCCTGTCCAGCGACGACCTGGCCGCGGATTGGAAGCGGCTCAAAGGTGCCGGGGTCGAGTTCATCGAGGATCCCACCGATTACGGCAGCGACATGACAATCGCCACGTTGAAGGATCCGGAGGGCAACCTGATCCAGCTCTGGCACTATCACCCGGGCTGAGCTCTATACTCCCGGCTTCCTCATTGGAAACGGATGGCGCGGATCCGTATTTTCCGTATAATCCGGGTCCATTTTTATTCCCTTGGAACTTCCCGGCGGGAAGAACGTCTAAATTTCAGGCACGGCTCATCGCGCAGGATGCCTTTGCAATTGGTGTGAAATCCAGTTTAAAAAGCCGGCTACCGCTCAATAGGCGGATTTTTAAGATATACTACGAATCCGGTCCAGTTAATTAACAGCCGCTCGTATAGAACTTGCACCATAGCCTGATATCCCCGCCCGCGCTTCCCGGCGGATACCTCCTGAACCTTTGCGCCTTCGCACCGCCAGTACTTCGAGGCCAGGGGGATTATGAAGCATCAAACCATGCGAAAAATCAACCAGATAACTGTTTTACTGGCATTTGCCGCCGCGCTCGGCGCATTGAATTTTGCTACTTCCGATCCGCTGCGGCAGGCCAGCGCCGCTTCTGCGCCTGTTCCCATTCGGAGCTTTCATTACTTCGCCCCCGGATCGGGCTGGATCTGGATCGGCGACCAGTTGTTCCGGGCCGGCGCAGGCGGTTGGACCGCCATCACCCCCGATCCCAGCGGGGGCAGCAGCCTGCTGGAGGTGGTATTCCTGAACGCTCAAACCGGTTGGGCGCTGGCGGCCGGCGCGGACGGGCTGGTCCTGTTCGCGACTCGCGACGCCGGCCAGTCCTGGCAAGCCTATGCGCTACCGGTCGATGCCGCCTTGCTTGAGTTCAAAAGCACTGCGGTCCATTTTACCGACGAGCGCAACGGGTGGATCGTTTTCCAGGCGGCGGGCAGCAGCAATTTCGACCTGGGCATCCTGTACTCTACCCGGGACGGCGGCCAATCCTGGGAGCGGCTCTCGATCCCCAGCGGCGGCCCGGTCCAGTTCCCAACTCCATCTCTGGGATGGAACGCCGGGGGAGCCGGCCGCGCCGGCCTGTTCCAGAGCCAGAGCGGGGGCGGGGCCTGGGAGGAGATCCGGCCGGACGCCGGCGAGGCAAGTTACCAGCTCCCTATCTTCGCCGGTCCATCCCTGGGAATGCTGGTCGCCAGCGGCGAGGGGCGGGCCGACCTGCTCCTGACCCGCGATGGCGGGCAGAGCTGGGGACTTGCCCAGACGATCCCGGCCGCGGCCCTGACCCTGGCCGACCCGGTTCACATCCCGGCGTCCGCCGCGGGCGCGGGCCATTTTGTGGTTTCCATCCCCGGGGACAGCGCCCTCTACCACCTGGACGCCGCGGGTGCGCTCACGGCCGTCGCTGCGCAAGACCTGCCGGGCGCGGTTCAAGAGTTGGATTTTCTCAGCGACGCCGAGGGGTACGCCCAGGTGTTCGTGCCCTGCGCCGACCCGAAATCCACCGGCTGCGCGCCCGAAACGCGCCTTCTCCACACCCTGGACAGCGGGGCGACCTGGGAGCCGGCGGCGCTCCCTGCGCTGGCTGCCCCTTCCGGGGCGTTCGCCGCGCCGCAGGCCGCCGCCGTGACCTATCCCCAGGCACTCGATAAGTGCGATCTTTCCTCGACTGCATCCCTGGGTGTCTGGTGGACGTCCAGCCCGTACCGGGCGACTAACATCTACCTGGGTGGAGCAAACCGGGTCAGCACGTGTCTGAATAAAAACCTGACCGCCGCCAACCTGAGAACGCTCAACCTGCAGGGCTGGAAGTTCATCCCCACCTGGGTTGGGCCGCAGGCTTCCTGCACGACCTACAAATCGGTGATGAGCTCCGATCCGACCACGGCCTTGAACCAGGGAATCAGCGAGGCTTTCGCCGCGGCAGATATCGCGGTCGCGCTGGGCATTCCTCCGGGAGAACCGGGGTCGACCATCTATTTTGACCTGGAGGCGTATAATTACCTCTGTTCCGGGGCGGCGCTGACCACCGCGCGGAACGCGGCGAAATCTTTCATTTCCGGTTGGACGACCGGACTTCACGCCCGCGGGTACAAATCCGGCGTCTACGGTGGAAGCTGCTCCTCTTATATTTCTGATTTCGTTTCGATCACCTACGTACCCGAAGCGGTTTGGGTGGCCTATTGGAATCGCAGCGGCTATGATCCAAACGCATCGATCTATGGCATCCCCTGCCTGAACGATGGGCTGTGGAACAGCGGCAACCGCATCCACCAGTACGCTGGGGACCATAACGAAACCTGGGGCAGCGTCACACTGGCGATCGACAGCAACGTGTACCAGAATCCGTATATCTCGAATGCCGATACCAAAAGCCCGGTAGGGACGATTGCCCTGGCAAATGGCGCTCCAAAGTCGTTATCCTTGTGGGTCACGGTGAACAGCAATGCCAGCGACGCCGCCAGCGGGATCGCGTCCATTCGCCTGCGCAACCTGGGGGACGCGAACTGGTCGGCCTGGCAGGCGTATGCCCCCCAGGTGATGTGGCGGCTCCCCGGCCCGTTCGGGCAGACGTTCACGGTCGAGGCGCAGTGGATGGACGCCGCGGGGAACGTGTCTGTGGTCGTTTCCGACAGCATCTTCCTGGAAAAGGGGATCGATACTTTCTTTCCGTTGATTTCCAGATAATCGCCCGGTCAGAACACAATCGTCTGGCCCGCGCAGCTCGCCGCGTCGGCATTGTACTGCACTGCATCGATGCGCTGCCCCTTCGCGTTGACGAGACGGATCTCGCTCCCGGTGTTGCTGAGATTCCCATTGGTCCAGACCACCTGTAGGGCTGCGCGGGGAGCCAGGGCGCTGTCCAGGGCCCGCTATAACGATGAAACTTTTTTACCGATCCAACGTAATATCTTAATAAACCCTGTTGGAGAAACCATGAAACCCCTGATCATCCTTCTTGCCGTTCTCATCGGATTGTTCGTCCTGATCGTGGTGGGATTAAAAATCAAGCCGGCTGCCTTCCCGCCGTATCCGCAACAGTCCCAGGCCATGGAAACGGTCCCTCTGCCCGCTGACCTGCCGGCCCCCGTGGAGCGTTTCTACCACACGGTCTACGGCGAGCGGGTACCCGTGGTCAAATCTGTCGTCGCCACCGGCAGGGCCATCGTGCGCGCGATCGCCAACGTCGCGCTTCCCGCGCGGTTCGTCTTTGTCTATACCCCTGGCAAGAATTACCGCCATTACTTCGAAGCGACCATCTTTGGCCTGCCGATCATGAAGGTCAACGAAGGCTACCTGGATGGGAAGAGCTTCTTTGAGAGCCCCATGGGCACCTATCACGACGACCCCAACAATAACCAGGCCGCGGATTTGGGGCTGTGGGCCGAATCCGGCTGGTTCCCCGCGATCTACGTGACCGACCCGCGCGTGCGCTGGGAGCCGGTCGACGACCATACCGCGCTGCTACGCGTGCCGTTTGAAGATAAATCGGAAACCTTTACTGTGCGCTTCGATCCCGAGACCGGATTGATCGACGTGATGGAAGCCATGCGCTACCGCAACCCCGGCGATAAGGCCAAAATCCTGTGGATCACCCAGGGGAAGGGCGACCAGACCCTCCCCGGTAGCCCCATCCAGGCTTCTGGCTCGGCCACCTGGTTAGATCAGGGTACTCCCTGGGCGGAGTTCACCATCGAAGAGATCCGCTACAACGTCGATGTGAGCGATTACATTTACTCGAGAGGCCAATAATGAAAAATCAGACTGCGCTCAATATCCTGGTTCCCCTGATCGCCATTCTGGTCCTGGTATCCGCCGGCATGGGCCTGTTCTGGCAGGATGGGGGCAGTCCCTTCGCCTTCACCACGCTGCGCGGCCAGACCGTGCAGATTTCCGGGCAGGGACTCTACCATTATGATACCGCCTTCCGGGTCCCGATCTTCCGCGGGACCGACGCAGTGACCCTGTTCGCCGCCCTTCCCATGCTGATCGCGGCATTCGTCGTCGCCCAACGCGGCTCGCTGCGCGGCCGGCTGTTCCTGGCCGGGATCCTGGCCTACTTCCTGTACAATGCCGCTTCGATTGCCCTGGGCGTAGCGTACAACAACCTGTTCCTGGTATACGTGGCCTACTTCTCCGCCAGCCTGTTTGCCTTCGGGTTGGCGATCCGCTCGATTGACCTGAGCGACCTGTCTGCGCGTGTGTCGCCCGGGCTGCCCCGCCGCGGGATCGCCATCCTGCTCATCGTGGCCGGACTGGCGGTCTTGGTGGCCTGGCTTGGGGATATCATCGGCCCGCTGGTCTCGGGCGGAGTCCCGGGGATCGCCAGTTACACCACGGAAGCGACCTACGTGTTCGATCTCGGGATCATCGTCCCGGCCTGCGGGCTGAGCGCGATCCTCCTCTTGCGCCGGAACCCGTTGGGCCTGCTCTCCTCTCTGGTCCTCCTGGTCCTGTTGGCGGTGATCGGCCTGGTCGTCGCCACGCAGACCATCTTCCAATCCCTGGCCGGGTTCAACCTGGGCCCGGGCGAATTTGTCGGCAAGGCCGGGTCCTTTATGGTCCTCAGCCTGTTCGCCATCGGGCTGACCGTCCGCTACCTGCGCGGCATCGGAATACCGGCCGGGCAGCGCGCGAAGAGCCTTAAACCGGCCAGAGCCGCGGCTCGCTGAGCTGCCGTCCTCAAGGAGATCAAAATGACTCAACCCGTATCGCGCCGTTCTTTTTTGAAAAAAAGCTGCCTGATCGCCGGCGCCGCCGGCTTGGCGGTGTGCGGCGGCGGCGCCCTGGCCGCCACATACCAGCCAAAGATCGAGAAGCCCACCGTTTCTCTGGGCGATGATGCGGGGAAGCGGGTGCTGGTCGCTTATGCTACCCGGGCGGGCTCGACCGCGCAGACCGCCGTGCGGATGGGCGAGCTGCTCGCCAAACGCGGCCTGCGGGTGGACGTGCAGCCAGTGGCCGGCGTGACCGACCTCGCGCCCTACAGCGCAGTGGTCGCGGGTAGCGGTATCCGCTCCGGCGCGGTGCTCCCCGAACTGCTGACCTTTCTCCAGAACAACCAGGCCGCGCTGCAGCAGAAGCCGCTCGGCCTGTTCATCCTCTGCATGACCCTCGCCTCGGATACCGAAGCTAACCGCAAAACGGTTAGCGCCTACCTGGACCCGGTGCGTGCGGTGGTGAAGCCGGCCAGCGAAGGGCTGTTCGCCGGGGTGATGGACATGGGCAAGCTGATACTGCTCGAGCGCCTGGCGATCATGGCCATGGCCGCGCCCAGCGGAGATTTCCGCAACTGGGACCAGATTAACGCCTGGACCGAAAAAACCGTTTAATCGAAACAGGGATCCTATGACTACCGCTCAATCCGTTGCAACGCATTCGAAAACTTCCAGCCCCTTATGGGAGATCCTGCTGGTGATGGCCCTCTCGCTGGGGATCAGCCTGGCCGCACCGGGCTTAAAGATCCTGGGGATCCTTATCC
>DATKLX010000021.1:0-12624 GCA_035542155.1 Anaerolineaceae bacterium | reverse complement strand
AAATCAAAGAACCAATTTTGGGGGAGGTATTTATCGGCGAATTTCCTTGTTGACTTTTCACTTTGCATGTGCCATAATATCGGTAACGTTACCGGCAACGATACCGGAATTCAGCTTGAAGCGATCTACCAATCTAGCTTTCGGATGGGGATATGCGGAAGAAAAAAGGGGCAGTGACCATCCAGGATGTCGCCAGGACTGCGGGAGTGTCTGTTTCCACGGTCTCACGCGTCCTGAACGGCAAGGTCGACGTGGCCAGCGAGACCCAGGACCGCATCCTTTCGGTCATCGACAACCTGGGATACACGATCAACCTGGCCGCCAGATCCATGCGCAGCTTCCGCAACAACCTGGTCGGGTTGATCATGCCTGACGTCGCGTACCCGTTCGCCGTGGAAGTGATGAAGGGGGTCAACCGGGCGATCGCGGACTCGGAGTTCGATCTGCTGGTCTACACGACCGGGGACGTGAAAAAAAGCGGCAGAGCTTCTCACGAAAAAAAGTACGTTTCCCTGCTCAACAATTCCATCACGGATGGGGCCATCATTGTCGCTCCGGTCGCGGGGGAGTTCCTCACCGACGCGCCGATCGTCTCGGTTGACCCGGTCAACATCACCCCGAATTATCCAGTCGTCCACGCTACCAACTACCAGGGTGCGGTGGACGCGATGGAATACCTGATTGGCCTTGGGCACCGGCGGATCGCGACGATCACCGGGCGGGCCGAACTGGAGAGCTCCAACCGCCGCCTGAAGGGCTACCGGGTCGCCCTGGAAAAAGCCGGGATCGGCGTCGATGAGCGCCTGATCGCCCCAGGGGATTACACGACGGAAACCGGGGCGAAATGTGCGCGGGAGCTCCTTTCTATGGAGGAACGCCCCACGGCGATCTTTGCAGCTAACGACCAATCGGCGATGGGCGTTTTTCAAGCCGCGGAAGAGCTGGGCCTTCGCATCCCGGAGGACCTTTCCGTGGTCGGTTTTGATAATATCTCCGAGTCCAGATACATGGGATTAACGACGGTCGACCAGTTCATCTGTGAGATGGGCTTTGTAGCGACGCAAATGCTTTTCCGGCTGATCAACCGCGAGCCGCTTGACGAGCAGACGTACAAGATGAAAACTCAACTGGTGATCCGCAGCTCCTGCCAGGAAATCAGAAACCAGGACTGATTCATCACCGCCAGACAACGGAACAAAGCGGAGCTTTCTGAAAAGGAGGTGAGACCCTGTACATTTTTCGCGAAAAAAAGCAGGTCTTCTCTTCAGCCCCGTAAAGCCAGAATGAAGACCTGCAGACATGTGAGGAGCAGTCGCTCCGCACAGTGAGAGTATAACCTACTTGGCACTTCAACAAAAGGAGAAGAACATGTCTCGCAAGGGTTACCCATTTTTGGGTCTATTTCTGATTGCGGCATTTGTCCTGGCGTCCTGCGCCGCTCCGGCGACGACCGCGCCCGCCACCCAGGAACCTGCGGCGCCGCCGCCGGCAGCTACCCAGGCGCCCGCCGCTCCGGCAGCCACCAGCGCGCCAGCGCCGACTGAAGCTCCTCCAGCGCAACAAGCGGCTCCAGTCACAATCAGGTGGTGGCACATTACCGTCGCGGCAAACCAGAAGGCGGTCTGGCAAAAACTGGCGGATGAATACCACGCCGCGCATCCGAACGTGACGATCGAGATCACGGTTCTGGAGAACGAGGCTTTCAAGACCAAAATGACGACGGTGATGCAGTCTGGCCAGCCCCCGGACATCTTCCAGAGCTGGGGTGGAGGCTTGATGAACCAGTACGCTGACGCGGGCCTGCTCAAGGATATCACCGCCGACCTGGACGCGGACGGCGGAGCGTGGCGGTCAACCTTCTCACCCGGAGCGTTGGGTGTATATTCCTATAAAGGGAAGAACTACGGCGTTCCGTGGGATATGGGCATGGTGGGCTGCTGGTACAACAAAGCCCTGTTCAGCAAGGCGGGGATCAGCAATCCCCCGGCCACCTGGAGCGAGCTGCTCGAGGATGTGAAGAAGCTGAAGGCCGCAGGGATCACCCCAATCGCCCTGGGCGCGGGTGACAAGTGGCCGGCCGCCTTCTGGTGGGAGTACCTCGCGGTGCGCAACGGCGGTCAGGCGGCCTTCGATGCGGCAGCCTCGCGCAAGGGCGCTTTCAGCGACCCGCCGTTTGTCCAGGCGGGCAAGAAGATCCAGGAGCTGACCGCGCTCAAGCCCTTCCAGAACGGCTTCCTGGGCGCCACCTGGCCCGATGAAGCGACCACCCTAGGGAACGGCAAGGCCGCCATGGATGTGATGGGCCAGTGGGGTCCAGGGGCCTTCAACGACTACAGCGCCGATAAGAAGGGCATTGGCGACAACCTGGGCTGGTTCCCCTTCCCGGCGGTAGAAGGCGGCGCTGGTGCGGCTACCGACGCGCTGGGCGGCGGCAACGGCTTTGCCATCGGCAAGGATGCTCCTCCCGAGACGGTCGATTTCGTCAAGTACCTGACCCGCGCGGAATCGCAGGTCCAATGCGCGAAAGAGGGTTTCTGCATCCCGGTGGTCAAGGGCGGTGAAGCTGGGCTGAGCGACCCGCTGCTCAAAGCCGTCCAGCAGGGCGCGGCCGCGGCCAAGTATTTCCAGTTATACTACGACCAGTACCTGCCCCCGGCGATGGGCTCGGTGGTCAACGACAACGTCCAGGGGATCTTCGCCGGCAGCCTGACGCCGGAGCAGGCCGCTCAGGCAATCGAAGATTCGGCCAAACAGGAACTGAAATAAGCACCATGGTTTGAGGTGTGGGGATCGGGGCCTGGCTCGCGTTCCCCACACTATTATTTCTTACTGAGCAGGGTCGAGTGAGGAAGCCCAATGCAAATCGTTCCCGCTGTCTCTCATATTACCAGACGAACCCGCGGAAGGGAGGTCCCTCGCCGATTCCAGGACAACCTGACCATCGCTTTATTCCTGCTTCCGGCCCTGCTCATGTTCCTGCTCTTTGTCATTTATCCCATTTTTCAATCGATCTATTACAGCCTGTTTAACTGGAAGGGCCTTGGACCGGCGACCGATTTTGTGGGCCTGGAAAATTTCAAGAATATCCTCAGTGATAAAGTATTCCTGATTGCACTGCGCAACGGTCTGATTCTCATTGTCCTCTCCCTGGGCGTTCAACTCCCCCTGGCGCTGGCCCTGGCGGTGCTAGTGGGGCGCGACCTTCCCGGGCGAGTTTTCTTCCGTACCGTGTTTTTTCTGCCGTACGTGCTTTCCGAGGTAATCGCAGCCATCATGTGGCTGTTCCTGTATAACCCGGACCCGCAGCGTGGCCTTCTCAACGCGATCGTGGTCCTGTTCCCTGGGGCGAAACCGGTAGCCTGGCTGGCGGATACCAACATCGTTCTGCTGGCGGTCTTCGCGGCCATCACCTGGAAATTCTTTGGCTTTCACATGCTGCTTTACCTGACCGGCCTGCAAAACATCCCAACGGAGATCGAAGAGGCCGCGCGGATCGATGGGGCCAGCTCCTTTCAAAATTTCTTTTTCGTCACTCTGCCGCTGCTGGGCAGCACGATCCGCACCTCGGTGTATCTGTCGGTGTTGGGCTGCATCCAGCAGTTCATCATTGTCTGGGTCATGACCAAAGGCGGGCCGGTTAACGCCAGTGAGGTAATTGCTACATATATGTACCGCTTTGGCTTCGTGCGCTTCCAGCTCGGATACGGATCCGCGGTAGCGATCTATATGTTCGTGATCTGCCTGATTTTCTCGCTGATCTACCAGCGGCTGACGCGCCGGCCCGATTATCTGACCGGCCTGTAGAAAGGAGGTATGGATGGCAGTACCCTTAGCTCGCCTGGGCTGGAGCTCACGCAGGACCTTTACGCGGATTGCACAATACCTGATCCTCCTGGTGGTCGTCGTCCTCGTGCTCACGCCGATCGTGATCCTGATTTTTGGGGCGCTAAAGACGCGCGGCGAATTATTTACCCGTCCCTATTTGCCTCCCATCCCGCCGCGCTGGGGGAACATCACCCAGATCCTGGGACAGGCGTCTTTTTGGGGGATGCTGCGCAACAGCCTGCTGGTGATGGCGGGTACCACTTTCGGCGTGGTGGCCATTTGCAGCCTGGCGGCTTTCATTTTTGCCCGGATTGAATTCCGCTATAAGAACTGGATCTTTCAACTGTTTACCCTGGGCTTGATGTTCCCGATTAACGTGGCCATCCTGCCGGTTTACTTCGTACTGCGCCAGTTGCATCTGATCGACAACCTGTGGGGGGTTATCCTGGTCCAGACTGCGTTCCAGCTCTCCACCAACATCATGATCCTGCGCGGGTTCTTTACCGCGATCCCGGCCGAGCTCCAGGATGCGGCCTTCATCGACGGCTGCAGCGTGTTCGATTTCTTCTGGCGAGTTTTGTTGCCCCTGGCTCGGCCGGCGCTGGCGTCGGTTGCAGCGCTGACCATGATCGTAAGCTGGAACGATTTGCTCGTGCCCCTGGTAGTGATCAACAGCGACAAGCTGTGGACGCTGCCCCTGGGAACCATGCAGTTCCAGGGTCAGTATGGACAGGACCTGGCCCTGGTCTCGGCTTTTGTGGCGCTTTCGGCGCTGCCCACGGTCGTCTTCTACCTGTTCGCCGAGCGGCAGATCGTCTCGGGCCTGACGGCGGGCGCGGTGAAAGGGTGAGCCATTTCAGAAAAGGAAACCACACGGCATGGACTCCATCGAAAAACGATTGACTCATATCATCTCGAAAATGACGTTGGACGAGAAACTCGCCCAGCTTGGCTCTTACTGGATGTTCGATCTGCAGACCTCCGGCGTGCTGGATTGGGAAAAGATTGCGCACCTGCTCCGGCATGGCATTGGCCAGGTCACGCGGATAGGCGGCGCTTCTACCCTGGATCCGGTTGGTGCCGCGCAGGCGGCTAACCGGCTGCAAAAGTTCCTCGTGGAAGAGACGCGCCTGGGCATCCCGGCCATCCTGCACGAGGAGTGCTGTGCGGGGGCGATGCTGCTGGGGGGAACGGTCTTCCCGCAGATGCTGGGGCTGGCGAGCACCTTCCAGCCTGAGCTGGCCGAAGAGATGGCCTCCACCATCCGCAAGCAGTTGCTGGCGATCGGCGCGCGGCAGGCGTTGGCCCCCGTGCTGGATGTAGCCCGCGACCCGCGCTGGGGCCGGGTCGAAGAGACCTTCGGCGAGGATTCCACCCTGACCAGCCAGTTCGGGATGGCATATATCCGCGGCCTGCAAACAGACAACCTTTCCGCAGGAGTGATGGCGACCGGCAAGCATTTCATCGGCCACAGCCTCTCGCAAGGCGGGCTGAACTGCGCTCCCGTCCACGTGGGAATGCAGGAGCTGTACGAAGTTTGCCTGGCCCCATTTCAGGCGGCCATCCGCGACGCGGGGCTGGCTTCGATCATGAACGCCTACCCTGAACAGGATGGCGAGGTGGTGGCCGCGTCACGGCGCATCCTGACCGATTTGCTGCGCGGCCAACTGGGATTTGACGGCGTGGTCGTTTCAGATTACGAAGCGGTGATGATGATCCACAACTTCCACAAAATGGCGCCCACCCTTGCCCGTGCGGCCAGCCTGGCCCTGAACGCAGGCATCGACGTCGAGCTGCCGTCGACAGTCTGCTACGGCGAACCGCTCAAGGCAGCCCTGGACCAGGGCGAGATCAGCCTGGAGATGGTGGATACCTCGGTGCGGCGCCATTTGCGCAAGAAATTCGAATTGGGCCTGTTCGAGAACCCTTACGTGGATGAAGGCAAAGTTCTCGAGGCGTTTGAGACCACGGAACAGCGTGTGCTCGCGCGGGAAATCGGGCGCAAAAGCATGGTTTTGTTGAAGAACGATGGGCTGCTCCCGCTGCCCAAAACCATCCAAACCCTGGCGGTGATCGGGCCCAATGCCGACAACACACGCAACCAGCTCGCCGATTATTCGTACGCGGCGATGCGCGAGCTGATGGAATGGAAGCGAATAGAGACCTCTTCTTTTTACGATCGCCGCGCAGATGCCGACGCGAAACATGAGGTCCGGGTCATCACGGTGCTGGAAGGGATCCGGGCGGCGGTCTCCGGCCAGACTCAAGTGCTTTACGCCAAAGGGTGCGACGCCCTGGATCCGGACCGGTCCGGGATCGAGGCGGCGGCGGAGGCGGCGAAACAGGCGGATGTGGTGGTATTGGTGCTGGGCGACCGTTCAGGCCTGACTCCCGAGTGCACAACCGGGGAAACGCGCGACAGCGCGGATTTGAAGCTGCCGGGCGTCCAGGAAGAATTGATCCAGGCGGTTTTGGGGACGGGCAAGCCGGTCGCCGCGGTTTTGATCACCGGCCGGCCGTACGCGGTGACCTCGCTGGTGGAAGGAGCCAATGCCATCCTCGAAGCCTGGCTGCCGGGTGAGGAGGGAGGAAACGCCATCGCCGAGACCTTATTTGGCGACGTGAATCCGGGTGGAAAGCTGGCGATCACCTTCCCGCGCTCTGTAGGACAGGTCCCAATTTTCTATAACGCCAAGCCTTCGGGGACCAAGTCATTCTGGTATGTGGATTACGTTGCGGAAAAGGTCACCCCACTGTATTCGTTCGGGCACGGGTTGAGCTACACATCGTTCGAGTACAGCGACCTGGCGATCTTTCGTCAGCACGCAACCGTCGGCGAGCAGGTGAAAATCGCGCTGACGGTCAAAAATTCAGGAAAATACAGAGGAGATGAGGTGGTCCAGCTCTATACCTGCGACGAGTTTGCCTCTACTCCACGACCGGTGAAGGAGCTGCGAGGCTTCTACCGCCTGAGCCTGAATCCCGGCGAGGCGAAGCGGATATATTTCCATCTGCCGGTCGACCAACTGGCGTTTTATGACAACGATTTGTGCCTGGTCCTTGAGCCTGGGGCTATCGCGGTTATGGTGGGGAGCTCCGCGGAGGATATCCGCTTGCGGGGGGAGTTTGAGATCGTGGGCGAGCGAAAGATGGTGGTGAGGGAACGGGTATTTGTCAGCCCGGTTGAGGTGGAATCGGAAGCCACATCAGGTACAATACCAGAGTGTTAAGCGTTGATAACCTCTGGAAGACCTATGATGGGAAGCCCTTGCTGTGCGGGGTATCTTTTGACGTTGGTGAGGGGGAAACGGTCTGCTTGCTGGGGCCCTCGGGGAGCGGGAAGAGCACGATCCTGCGCATCGTGGCCGGGCTCGAAGAGGCAGAGCGCGGGCGGGTAGTATGGGACGGCGCGGATATGACTCACACGCCAGTCCACGAGCGGAACTTTGGCCTGATGTTCCAGGATTATGCCCTGTTCCCGCACCGCAGCGTGGCAGAGAACGTGGCTTTCGGCCTGCGGATGCGCAACCTGCCGGCGGAGGAGGTGGGGGAGCGGGTGAAGGAAGGGTTGGCGCGGGTCAATCTCACCGGCCTGGAGCGGCGGCGGGTTACCGATCTTTCGGGGGGAGAGCAGCAGCGGGTGGCGTTGGCGCGTGCCCTGGCACCCAACCCCCGCCTCTTGATGCTCGACGAGCCGTTGGGGGCGTTGGACCGGACGCTGCGCGAGCAGCTCGAAGAGGAGCTGCGCCGGATCCTGCACGAAAGCCGCGTCCCCGCGCTGTATGTGACCCATGACCAGGAGGAAGCCTTCGCCCTGGCGGACCGTCTGGTGCTGATCCAGGCGGGAGAGGTGGTCCAGGCGGGCGCTCCAAGGGAGGTTTACGAGCGGCCGGTGTCGGTCTGGGTGGCGCGCTTTTTCGGCCTGGGGAACATTGTCGCGGGCCGGGTGGCGGGGGCTGATCCTCTTGTGGTGGAAACCGCCATCGGAAAGTTCATGCCGGTCTGTCCGCACGGCGGTCATCCTGCCGGATCGACGGTCCAGATCCTGCTGCGGCCGCGGGACGCGCGGATGGCCGCGACCGTGGAGGCGGGGGTCAACCGGATAACCGGGCGGGTGGTGGACGTGCTGTTCAACGGCCAGGGGTACCGGGTCAGCCTCGAGTGCGGCGGGCAGGAGTTGCAGTTCGTGCTGGAAGAAAAGGTAGGGAGGGGGGAGGAGCTGCGATTGGAAGTAAAGGCCGGAGGTATAGTTTGCCTGGAAGCGAAAATTGCTGATCGCTGATTGGAAAAAAGAACAAGAGCCAAGAGCCGAAGAAAGAGAGCGGAAAACGGAGAACAGGCAGCAGGGAAGAGACGAATGGATGATATTGTGGTGCGGAAGCTGAATTATTGGGGGGAGGAGACGTGGCGATATAGCGGGAAGGTGCTGGAGCGCGGAGCGGAAGCTGTTCGGTTGGAGGCCTTTTTCAACCGCGAGGACCTGCCTTTCCACGAGATCGTGCTGGGCAAGGGCGATCGCTTCGTCGAGACTTTTTTTTCCGACCGCTGGTACAACATCTTTGAGATCCACGACCGGGCGGATGGGCGGCTGAAAGCTTGGTACTGCAACGTGGGCAGGCCGGCGGTGATCCGAGATGGTGAAGTTTCCTACGTCGACCTGGCGCTGGATTTGCTGGTCTACCCCGACGGCCGGCAACTGGCGCTCGACGAGGATGAATTCAACGAGCTGCCCCTCTCCCCGGAAGAGCAGCAGAAATGCCGGGAAGCCTTGGCAGAGCTGACGGCCATCTTTCATCGAGAGAGCGCGGGGGAATAATCCGCGCTCTCTCTTTTTCAGGCTGTTCAGATCAAAAATTGCAGGAAGGGAGCGAGACTGTTGGGGAACTGGAAGTATTTGTCCCCATTGGTCCAGGCCCACCAGATCAGAACGGCCAGGCAGCAGCAGCAAAGCAACACCACCACAACGGCGATGATGATCCACAGGGTGGTGTTATTGTTTTTCTTGGTCGTAGCCGAGGCCGAGGCCGGCGTGGTGGAAGTTCCCGTCGTGCCAGAGACTGGAGGTGTGAAAGAAGACGGCGGAATGTAAGCGGGGGATGAGGGGGATGGCTCGACCGAGGAGGGAGGTTCGGGCGGGGGATTCTCCGATGAGGGTTGTGGATTCTCTGATGAGGATGGGGGGGTTAATTCTTCAGTCATTGGTTCCTCCATGCGAATTCGGACAGGAATGAACAAGAAGACAATGTACTCTACCGGGAGGACACGCTCCTCCCCGGATACATCCCAAAAATCAGGCGCGGGCTTCGCGGTTGGCCCGTCGCCAGAGCATCCAGATGACCCAGGCGGCGAGCATGATAAGGATCGTTGCGATCAGCACCGGCACGACTACCGCGATGATCGAGAGCAGGGTGGAGACGATGTCTTCCAGGATGCTGACCGGAACGTTGCCCGCCCCGGCCGTGGTCGCGGTGACAGCGGGGCGAAGGGCGAGCGCCTTGACCGCGTGGACGCCGCCGGCGACGAGCAGGCCGGCCGCCAGGGAGAGGATGGGGCTGACGTCGGTGAGCGCGTTCGCGCTGGCGGCGAAGAGGATCGCGCCGGCCGTGGGGCGGACGATGGTCTGGATGACGTCGTTGACGTGGTTGACCGCCGGGATCTTATCCGCGAAAAACTCTATTAATGAAAGGACCACCAGCAGCCCAATGATCCACCAACTGGTGAGCGCGTCCCAGGGCTGCTGGAGATGGATCAGGTTGGTAAAACGGCCCAACAGGGCGACGATGAGCAGGGGGATATAGGCATTCAGCCCGGCGCTGGCCGATAACCCAAAGGCGGAAAATATCCCAAGTGCGTCCATCAGGATCCCTCCTTCATAAGTTGAAACCGGACCAGGTGCCGGTCAGCCAGAAGCGCCCGAGATCGAACAAAGCGACCTGCAGGAGGGCGGTGACCAGCCCGCCGGTCAGGGGGAACCAGAGCTGGCTCCAGCGCTGAAAGCGATTCTCAGCTCGAAAAAGCATGACCCAGATCAGAGTATAGACCATGCCCAGCAGGATGAGGACTCCCGCGGCGCTGAGGAGGGCCAATGGATAGAGCACCAGGGGATTCTCGGAGGCGAAGAGGAGGTCCATCACCGCGGCGAGGGCCAGCAGGCCGGCGAGAGCCCGCCAGCTTCCCAGCGCGGATCCCGGCTTCGCGTTCGTCCAAACCGACTGGTGAAACACGGGCAAGATCACCGCGGAAACCGCCAGGCCCATCCCGGTCCCGGTGGTCAGGCGCAGC
The DNA here is from genome assembly GCA_035542155.1 of Anaerolineaceae bacterium. GTDB lineage: Bacteria > Chloroflexota > Anaerolineae > Anaerolineales > Anaerolineaceae > DATKLX01. The sequence goes on along the minus strand of DATKLX010000021.1, from coordinate 2,517 downwards.
CAGTTCTGCGGGGGATAGAGTTGCGGCGCCTGGGGGAAAAAGTGAAGGTACGAGTTGACGCCGTCCAGTCCGAAGAGGGCAAACAGAACGGCAAAGAAGGCCAGGATCTTGCGCGGGGGTATGGAACTGTACCTGCCGCGCGCAAGCTGGTAGGCGATCCCCAGCAGCGCCCCCAGATACATTCCGGAACAGCGCGCGCATAAAGGAATCTCTCGGTCGCCCAGGTGGAAGGTGTGGCTGTCGATGCGGTGGCAGACGGCGTAGGCAATCGAATCGGCCTTGCCGAGCAGGCCGGAGGGGGTATTCAAACCCCAGACCACCAGAAGGGTGACTCCCAGGATGACGACGAGCGCCTTCCAGATTGGGCTGGCGGAGAGCTTGAGCGGCAAAGTAACCATAATATGCCTGAATTATACAGTCAAAATAGAAGAGAGAGAACGGAGAACGGTAAACGGAGAACAGAGAAAAGAGAACGGAGAACAGTGAAGAGCCGAGAACCGTTGGGAGAAAGGGAATGGTCTCCAGGTGCGAGGGGGGGGATTTGTTGACAGAAATGGTCCTATAGGGTTAGGATTCCTGGATCGGAAGTCCTGGAATGGAGGGGATATGTTTAAGAAGTTTGCCCTTTTGCTGCTGACCTTAGTGGTCCTGGTTGGCTGTAGTGTAGCCACCCCCGCGCCGCTGCCTGTCGAGATTACGCCGACCGGTAGTTTCACGGCGCAGGCCAGCGCGACTCTCCCCGCGCCGACGGAGACCGCGACCGCGCTCCCTTCGCCGACAGCCGCGCCTTCCAGCCCGCCGGGTGGACCCGCGATCGATCCGCTGACGGGAGAGCCGGTTTCTAACCCGGCCCTGCTGGAGCGCCGGCCTTTGGTCGTCAAGGTCGAAAACCTGCCGCGCGCCGATCGCCCGCAGTACGGCCTTTCGGCGGCGGACCTGGTCTACGAGTACTACACCGAGGAAGGCACCACACGCTTCGCCGCCGTGTTCTACGGCAAAGACGCCGAACGGGTCGGGCCGATCCGCTCCGCGCGTTTCTTCGACGCCAACGTGATTCGCATGTACAAAGGGATTTTTGCCTTTGGCAGCGCCTACCAGAGGGTGCTCGATCGTTTCCACGCCGCCGAGTTCGCCAGACAACTGGTGGTGGAGACGCCGCGCGACTGCCCGCCGATGTGCCGCCTGGACCCCAACGGACGGAACTTCCTGGTGACCGACACCGCTCAGCTCAGCCAGTACGCCGCCAGGCTGGGGATCGACAACAAGCGCCAGGACCTGTCGGGGATGGACTTCAGTGCCGGGCCCGGCCCGGGAGGGCAGCCCGCGCCGGAGATCTACACGCACTACTCGGCCGCGATCTACAACCGCTGGGACTACGACGCGGCCGCGGGGCGCTACCTGCGCTGGGTCGACCAGGACAACGCCGGCTCACCCGACCAGGAGAAGTACGGACAACTGGTCGACAAGAAAAACAACCAGCCGATCGGTGTGGAGAACGTGGTGATGCTATTCGTCGATCACCAGTACATCGTCAAGACGCCAACCGAGGTGTTCGACATGAACCTGATGGGCAGCGGCACGGCCTACGCCGCGCGGGACGGCCAGATCTACAAGCTGAAATGGCAGCGCTCCAGCCCGGGCCAGATCCTGCGCCTGACCGATGAGAGCGGCAAGCCCTACGCCTATCAGCCGGGGCAGACCTGGTACGAGGTGCTCAGCCTGCAGAGCAAGGTGGAGCAGAACCAGCAGGGGTGGAGGTTCAGCTTCATCCAGCCACCGAAATAAAATTGTGGATTGCTGATTTCTGATTGTAGGATGAAAGAGGATGGTTAAAAAAGACTAATCTTGATGGGGATGCGGATAACTTGACAAACCTTATCGAGTATGCGATACTGAACGCGTGGTGGTTGACCATCCTCTTTCCTAGCTATCTTTACAAAGAGGAGGTGGTGCCTGAAATGTCTGATAGTAAGAGTTCGAGTCAGAGCGCTGCGGCATCCCTCCTCTCTCTGAGATAACGGATGCCGCAGCCTCCGGAAAGCCGCTGAAAAGCGGCTTTCTGCATTTATGCATTTACATTTATGCATTTAATGGATAAACACAGAGCCACGAGAGGCACAGAGAAGGGCCGTGAAGAACAAAAAAAATAGCGAAGTATAGTGAAGAGTAGTGAAAACCAGTTCTTGGGACTTTTATGGGAGGAGAAAGTGGTTCTCGAGTTTCGGTCCACAGTCCAAAGCGGTAACTGGGGTTCGCTTCCCCTCTTTTTGATAATCCTTATGAATAAAAATGATTTTAATCAAAAAGACAATCATCAAATATTTTATGAGGGCAAAACAAGAGCCTGACCAAAACCTTATCGAGTATATAGGTTTCTATTATAAAATGCCCATTCCAATCGTCTCGAAGTAATCGTTATATCTATTAGGGGTGGGTGTATTTGTATACCACCAATTTCATGGGAGAGGTTACAAAATACACTGGTTCTAATAAATTTGGATACGGATTTGTGTCCGG
>DATKLX010000020.1:0-9584 GCA_035542155.1 Anaerolineaceae bacterium | reverse complement strand
ATTTGCGGTAATCCAGCCAGCCGCGGTTGAAGTGCTCGGCAAAGTTGCGCTGCGATTCAGCGATAATCTCGTGGGCCTGCTCCTCGGTGAGCTGCGGGGTTTCGATGATATCCAGCCAGTGTGAGGCATATTCATTTGCCTGATCCAGGGACGGTTGGGTCATTCACACCTCTAAACTACGAGTGCCATACCGCGTTCAACAAGAAGACTATATATATCCATTTTGTAATAAATAGTATACGGTTCTTTGCGAAAAAGTCAATAGGGAAAGGGATTGATTTGCCAGATCGGCAAGTTTTTCGTTATTTACGGCGAAAATCCAAAAGAAGACCCTAAGGGTTTCGGAAACCCTTAGGGTCTGAACACTTACCCCAGCCGGATCGCCACCATTTGCAAATTGGTCATGTCCTCGATGGCGTAGCGCACCCCTTCGCGGCCCAGACCGCTCTGGCGGTTGCCGCCGTAGGGCATGTGGTCTGCGCGGAAGTTGGGGGTATCGTTGACGATCACCCCGCCAAAATTGAGGCGCTTGACCGCCTGAAAGACGCGGTTGATATCGCGGGTGAACACGCTGACCTGCAGGCCGTACTCAGTCTGGTCGGCCATGCGCAAGGCTTCCTCAAAATCGTCGTACGCGATCACCGAGGCTACCGGGGCAAAAGCTTCCTGCGCCACCACCTTCATGTCTGGCTGGACATTCGCCAGCACCGTGGGCCAGTAGACCTGGCCCTCGCGCCTGCCGCCGGTCAGCACCCGCGCCCCTGCCGATTGGGCCTCGTGGACCCACGAATCGATGCGGTCGACCTCGCCCAGGTCGATCATCGGGCCGACGTCGACGCGCTCATCCAGCGGGTCGCCGACCACCATGGCCTCGCTGGCCTGGACAAACTTTTCGGTGAAGGGCTCGTAGATCCCTTTCTGGCTGTAGATGCGCTGCACTGAAATGCAGACCTGGCCCGAATTGTAATAAGCCCCCACCGCGGCGCGTTTGGCCACCAGGTCCAGGTCGGCGTCGGGAGCGACGATCACCGGCGAAGTATTGCCCAGCTCGAGGGTGATTTTTTTAATCCCTGCCACTGCGGTGATGTGCTGTCCAATGGCAGGGCTTCCGGTAAAGGTGATCTTATCCACCCGCGGATCGGTTACCAGCCACTCGCCCACCGTACTGCCCGAGCCGACCACCAGGTTGAGCGCGCCGGCGGGCAGACCAGCCTCGCTGATCACTTCACAAAGCATGACCGCGGTCAACGGGGTGGTGCTGGCCGGTTTGAGGACCACGGTATTGCCCGCGGCGATGGCTGGAGCCACCTTGTGCGCCACCAGGTTGAGCGGGAAGTTGAACGGGCTGATCGCGGCGATCACCCCTACGGGCCGCCGGGTAGTGAAGCCAAAATAGCCCTCCCCGGCCTGGACCGCGTCCATGGGGACCGTCTCTCCATGGATGCGCTTGGCCTCTTCCGCGGCGATGGTGAACGTGCTGATCCCACGCTCCACCTCGGCCCGGGCGTATTTGAGCGCCTTTCCCGCCTCCATGGCGATCATCCGCGCGAACTCTTGCTTCCGCTCAGAGATCAACGCCGCGGTGCGCGCCAGGATCTGGCTGCGCTTGTAGGCAGGCATCTCAGCCATCGCTGGCGCGATTTGCTTTGCAGCGGCAATGGCGGCATCAACGTCCGTCTGACTTGCGATGGGCAAAGCGGCGATCACTTCACCGGTATATTTATTGGTCACTTCGAGGCAATTATCCGTATCCACCCAATGACCGGCAATAAACAATTTTGGTTCCACCTGGTTCCTCCTTTACTCCCGAAAACCACCATCCGCCACATTTTCACAAAATCGTGGCGAAAACCGCCATCCAATGAATAATCTATTGACATTCCAGCGACCAATTGCTATACTAATCATAGCATTTTTTACCTATATTGTCTATATATTCTTGACCAGGGAGGGAATGTATGCCTGCTCTGGATTGTACGGACCAAAAGATCATTACGGTTCTCAGCCAGGACGCGCGCGCGACGACATCCCGGATCGCGCGTGAAACAGGCATCCCAGAACGGACCATCCACCATCGCATCAAGCGGCTCAAGGAAGAGAAATTGATCCGCACTGTCGCGGTGGTGAACCCGGAGGCATTTGGTTATACGCTGGCGGTCGACATGTTCTGCGAACTGGAAATCGGGAGCATGCCGCAGGCTATCGCCGCGCTGATGGAACTGCCCGAGATCTCCTACATGGCGATTTCGACCGGCGACCAGGATATCAGTCTCCAGGCGCTGTTCAAGAGCAGCGAGGAGCTGCAAGAGTTCATTACCCAGAAGCTGCATCAGGTGCCCGGGATGCGCCGCACGCGAACGGCGTTGATCCCACGCATCCTCAAAGATACCTACCAGTGGATTCCGCCAGATCCGTGCGGGGGAAATGGGCAAAAGCTGGCCACAGAGAGCACGTAGAACGCCGAGGAAAAACAGTAAAAAAGGGGAGCAGAAAACGGCCTGCCCGGCACAGGGAGAATAGAGATCGGGTTTAGACTCAGAAAGGGGGGAACATCGGAAGATAGAAAGGGGGAGATTCAGGCAAACAAAATGGAAGAATAGCGAAGAAAACGAGAGCAAGAGAAAAACAAAAAAGCAGTGAAACCAATTCAGAACAAATGACGATAAAAGCGGTGCATAGAGAGAAGGAGATGGGAAATGAGTGGTAGAAGACAGAGCTTTTTTGTTTCGATGGTAGCGCTGTTCGCGCTGGCGAGTCTGGTCCTGGCGGCGTGCGCTCCGACAAACAGCGGGGCAATCCCCGCTACCGGAGGGGTCAAGCAAAGTGTGGGCAAGGGCGAGGGCGAGGTGGATATCATCGCCTGGGCAGGCTATATCGAGCGGGGATCGACCGATCCGGCATACGATTGGGTGACAGGTTTCGAAAAAGACACCGGCTGCAAGGTCAATGTGAAAGTCGCAGCCACCTCAGATGAGATGGTAGCCTTAATGAACGACGGTGGGTTCGACCTGGTCACCGCTTCCGGCGACGCGAGCAACCGCCTGATCTCCGGCCATACCGTCCAGGAGATCAATATCAACCTGATCCCAAGCTGGAAAACCATCGATCCGCGGCTGCAGAATGCGCCCTGGCACACGGTCAATGGGAAGCATTACGGCGTCTCGTACCAGTGGGGACCCAACGTGTTGATGTACAACACCCAGGTCTTCTCCACCCCGCCGACCAGTTGGGATGTCGTCTTCAAAGAGCAGACCCTCCCGGATGGGAAATCGAATAAAGGCCGGGTCCAGGCCTACGATGGGCCGATCTACGTTGCCGACGCGGCCCTCTACCTGATGGCCCACAATCCTGAGCTGGGGATCAAAGATCCCTACGAGCTGACCAAGGACCAGTTCGACGCCGCGATCAAGCTGCTGCGCGACCAGCGAGCCCTGGTCGGCCGGTACTGGCATGATGCCTCGCTGCAAGTCGATGATTTCACGAATGAGGGCTTCGTCGCCTCCAGCTCGTGGCCGTTCCAGGTCAACCTGCTCCAGTCCCAGAAAAAGCCCATCGCCAGCGTCTTCCCCTCAGAGGGAGTCACTGGCTGGGCAGATACCACGATGATGCACGCCAACGCCCCGCACCCAAACTGCGCCTACTTGTGGATGGAGCACTCGCTGAGCACCAAGCTGCAGGGCGACCTGGCGGCCTGGTTCGGCTCGGTCCCCGCCGTACCCTCTGCCTGCCAGGGGAACCAGCTCCTTGGCCCCGAGGGCTGCAAGACCAACGGTTCGGATTTCTTCGACAAGATCCATTTCTGGCGTACCCCAACCAGCGACTGCGGCGACGGCCGCCAGGAATGCATCCCTTACCGCGAGTGGACGACGGCCTATATCGGCGTGATCGGCGGCCGGTAGGAGTCTTTTCCGGAAACGGATGGCACGGATCTTACGGATTTTCACGGAAAAAGCTTGAGCCACGCAGATGTATTGGAGGTTCCAGATGAAGTACTGCTGTCTGTGGATTGATGGCCAGTGGAGCACGAGCCCGACCGGCCAGATCCGCCAGATTGAAAACCCGGCAACGGGAGAGACCATCGCCGAAGTCCCAGAGGCGACTACCGCCGACGTGGACACTGCCGTCCAGGCAGCGCACCGCGCGTTTTACGATGGGCGCTGGTCGCGGAAGACACCGTCCGAACGGTCGCTGGCGCTCTTGAAGCTGGCCGACCTGCTCTCTGAGCACGCAGAAGAGTTCGCCCGCCTGGAGACGGAAAACACCGGCAAGCCGTACCAATCGGTCAGCCTGGGCGCGGACATGCCCTTTCTGATCGACAACCTGCGTTTCTTTGCCGCCGCAGCCCGGGATGTGAGCGGATCGCACGCGGGGGAGTACATGGCCGGGTACACTTCCATGTTCCGCCGCGAACCGGTCGGCGTGGTCGGCCAAATCATCCCGTGGAACTACCCCCTGATGATGGCGATCTGGAAGCTGGGGCCGGCGCTGGCGGCCGGGTGTACCCTGGTGCTCAAGCCGGCTCCCGCCACTCCGCTCACCGCCCTGCGCCTGGCAGAGTTGAGCGCGGAGGCCGGTTTTCCCCCAGGGGTGATCAACGTGGTCACCGGCGGAAATGAGGCCGGGCAGGCTCTGGTCGAGCATCCTCTGGTGCGTATGGTCAGCCTGACCGGGTCTGTCCAGACCGGCAGGCGGGTGATGGAGACGGCCGCCAAAACACTCAAGCGCGTCCACCTTGAGCTGGGTGGAAAGGCCCCGGTGATCGTCCTCGAGGACGCCGACATGGACCTGGTGGCGGCAAAAGCCAGCCTGGCAGCTACCTTCAACACCGGCCAGGACTGTACTGCCGCGACGCGGGTCTACGTGGCCCAATCGCGCCTCGACGGCGCGCGTGACGCCATCGTCGAAGCGATGCGCGCCGTCAAGGTCGGCGATCCTTTTGAGGAGGGGGTGATGATGGGGCCGCTGATCTCCCAGGCCCAGCGCCAGCGCGTCCAGGGATTTCTGGAACGGGCGCGGGCCGAAGGAGCGCAGGTCCTCACCGGCGGGGGCATCCCCGCGGGCTGCACATCAGGCTACTTCATGGAGCCTACGGTGGTGACCGGCGTCCGGCAGTCATCGGAGATCGTACAAAACGAGGTGTTTGGCCCCGTGCTGACGATCAGCCCCTTCGAGGATGAAGTTGAGGCGCTGCGGTTAGGCAACGACGTACTCTATGGGCTGGCCGCCTCAGTTTTTACCAAGGACGTCGGCCGGGCGATGCGCTTTGCGCGGGATCTGGAGTTCGGCACCATCTGGATCAACGACCACATCCCTCTGACCTCGGAGACCCCCCACGGCGGCTTCAAGCAGTCCGGGTTTGGCAAGGATCTCTCCGCCGAAGCCGTCGGTGATTATCAAATCACCAAGCACGTGATGATCGCGACCCCCACATGAACACGAATTCAAGCAGCCAGGGCATCCCAGCCATCCAGTTTATCGACGTCAGCCGTCATTTTGGCCCGGTTAAGGCGGTCGACCGGGTGAGCCTGGACATCCGGGATGGTGAATTCTTCACCATGCTCGGGCCTTCCGGCTCTGGAAAAACGACCTGCTTGCGGTTGATCGCCGGCTTCGAGCGCCCGGACGGCGGGCAGATCCTGCTCCATGGGAAGAACGTCTCCAATCTGCCGCCCTACGAGCGCGACGTCAACACGGTCTTCCAGGATTACGCCCTGTTCCCCCACATGTCGGTAGGAGAAAACGTGGCCTATGGGTTGATGGTGCGCAAGGTGCCCAGGGCCGAGCGTGAGCGGCGCGCGGCGGAGATGTTAGATCTGGTCCGCCTGGGCGGGCTGGCGGAGCGACGCCCGTCTCAGCTCTCGGGCGGCCAGAGACAGCGGGTCGCCCTGGCCCGGGCCCTTGTCAACCATCCACGGGTGCTCCTCCTCGACGAGCCTCTTGGTGCTCTGGATCTCAAGCTGCGGCAGCAGATGCAACTCGAGCTGAAAACGATCCAGCAGCGCGTGGGAATCACCTTTATCTACGTGACCCATGACCAAGAAGAGGCGCTGACCATGAGCGACCGGGTGGCGGTTTTCAATCTGGGCCGGATCGAGCAGATCGGCAGCCCGGCCGAGATTTACGAGCACCCGCAGACCCCGTTCGTGGCCGGCTTCGTCGGCATCTCCAACCTGGTCAGCGGCGAAATGGCGCAGAGGATCACCGGCGCGGATGAGACCTTCTCGATTCGCCCGGAGAAAATTCGCCTGGCCGAAGCGGATACCTCCGCCCCGGAAGGAATGTACGCCGTGGACGGGCGCATTCTGGACGTGGTTTACCTGGGGCTGTATACCCGCTATCTGGTCGCGCTGGACGGAGACTGCACCGATTGCAACCTAGTCGTAATCCAGCAGAACCTGCATACTACTTCTATGGATGTGCTCTCCGCCCGCGGGCGCAAGGTGCGCCTGCTATGGCAGAAGAACCACAACCGCTGGATCACTGAAAAAACGCCCGAGCTGAGCGATGCAAGATAATCCCACCGCCCAAACGGTCGTCGTGACGCGCCCGAAGCGAATGGCCTCCTTCTGGCAGCGTCTGTCGACCTTTTTCTACCTGCGCCCGGGGCTGATGCTGGCCGCTCTGCTTGGCCCGCCGATGATTTATATGACCGTGGTCTACCTGGGCTCACTGGCCGCGCTGCTGCTGAACAGCTTTTTTACCCTCGACGATTACACCGGCCAGGTCATCCGCCAGCTTAGCCTGCATACCTATGCGCAGCTTTTCACCCCGGCTCATATCGACATCGCCCTCCGCACCGCAAGCATGGCCGCCGCGGTCACCCTGGCTTGCGCGGCGCTGGCCTTCCCCCTCGCTTACTTCATGGCACGATACGCGTCCCCACGCCAGAAGGCTTTCTTCTACCTGGCTGTGCTCCTGCCGCTGTGGTCCAGCTACCTGATCCGGGTCTACGCCTGGCGGTTGATCCTGGCCAAAGAGGGGATCATCAGCTGGCTGTTCGCCCAGACCGGACTGAGCTGGCTGCTGGACGGGCTGCTGCGCCTGCCGGTCATCGGCGGCCCCTCGCTGACCGTCTCCCAGATTGGAATGTTTATCGTCTTCGTCTATGTCTGGATACCCTACATGATCCTGCCCATCCAGGCTGCCCTCGAACGAGTGCCTCCGTCGCTGCTCGAAGCTTCGGCGGACCTGGGGGCGCGGCCAGCGACGACCTTCCGCCAGGTTACCCTCCCCCTGGCCTTTCCGGGGGTAGTCGCCGGTTCGATCTTTACCTTTTCGCTCACGCTGGGCGACTTCGTCGTCCCGGAGATGATGGGCAATTCGAGCTACTTCATCGGTCAGACGGTGCTCTCACTCCAGGGTACCTCGGGAAATATCCCGCTGGCCGCTGCTTTTACCATGGTGCCAATTGTGATCATGCTGCTTTATCTCAGCGGCGCGCGCCAGCTAGGAGCCTTTGATGCGCTTTAGTGCGGTTGTAGGGCGGTCGTCCCGCCCGGCCATGCCAGCGGAGGGCGGTCGCAACGGCCACCCGACAAAACAGACCCCCCTGGGGCTGACCGTCGTGGCAGGGCTGGTGCTGCTTTTCATACACGTCCCGCTGTGGATCATCCTGCTTTACGCTTTCACCACCGACGCGGCGACTTTCAGCTTTCCCCCGCCCGGGCTGACCACGCGCTGGTTCGGTGTGGCCCTGGGACGCAGCGATCTCTGGGCGGCACTCACCCTCTCGCTGCAGGTCGCATTGGGAGCGACACTGGTCGCCCTGGTGCTGGGGACCCTGGCCGCGGGAGCGGTCTACCGGAGCAAATTTTTCGGGCGCGAAACCGTGTCGTTCCTGCTCCTGCTGCCCCTGGCGCTGCCGGGGATCGTCACCGGGCTGGCGCTACGCTCAGCCATCAGCCTGGGGGACATCCCCTTTTCCTACTGGACCATCGTCATCGGGCACGCTACCTTTTGTGTGGTAACGGTGTATAACAATGTGCTGGCCCGTTTCCGGCGCATGGGCCGCTCACAGATCGAGGCGTCGATGGACCTGGGGGCCAACGTCTTCCAGACCTTCCGCCACATCATTCTCCCCCACCTGGCTACCGCTCTGCTGGCCGGGGGGATGCTGGCCTTCGCGCTCTCCTTTGACGAAATCATCGTCACCACCTTCACCGCCGGCCAGCAGATGACCCTGCCGATCTGGATCTTCACTCAGCTTACTCGCCCGCGCGACCGGCCGGTGACCAACGTGGTCGCGCTGTTCGTGATTCTGATTACCTTTGTCCCAATCCTGCTGGCGCACCGATTGACGACCGGGGCGGATAGAGAATAGAGAACGGAGAAGAACGAGAACCGAGCCCTCTTCGCTCTGCGCTCCAGGGACAGGATGCATCGGCTGCCAGGCAAACAGGCGCGGACAAATTGTCCAGGCCTGTTTGCCTGGCAGCATTGTTTATGGAACAGGCGTATCCGGCACGGGGGTGTTGGGGATGGGGGTTGGATTGGGTGGAATAGGCGTAGGCGTCGGGGGGATAGGAGTGTGCGTTGGCGGAGGGGTGTCCGTGGGTGGGATAGGAGTATTGGTCGGGGTCGGCGTGGGAAGCGGTGTGTTGGTCGGCAATGGGGTATTGGTCGGGGGTTGAGTAGGGAGGGAGGTATTCGTCGGCGTGCTGGTCGGGACTTTCGTCGGCGTGGCCGTGGAGGTGGGAGAAGGCAGACTCGTGGGCGTGGGGGTAGGAGTCCGCGAAGGTGTAAAGGTCGCTGTCTGAGTACGGGTAAACGTGGGGGTTGGAGAGCGGGTAGGGGTGAGAGTGGGGGTGGGGGTCCGTGTTGGAGTGAGAGTCGGAAGAGCGTTGTTCCTGGGTGACCAGGGTTCCACCGGCGTGTCGGTCCAGGTCGGGAGACGCAGTGGGCGAGTCGCTGTCACGGACGCTTGAGGAGTGGCATCCCCTTCAACACTTCCCACGGCAAGGACAGCGACCGTTGCGGGGGTTGGCGAAGAGCCATCTGAAACGCCAGCAGTGCTTTTGCGGGCTGCGGTGATCGCCGAAGTGGTCCCCTTCACCATTTGGGCAGCACGGGTCACAGTAGGCGGGTTGAGTCCGCCGGTATTGGGGATATTGGCTTTGTTGAAGGAGGGGATGAGAAGAGTCCACACAACGTACAGGCTGGCCATCTCAATCACCGTTAAAAGCAGGAACACAATCGTCCGCACGGCTTTTCTACTGATTGTGTTCGCCTGCCGGACCAGCCAACCAGGTTCATGATCCATCTTGGGTTTCCGCCTCGATCACCGCTTCCGAAAATGGAGATGCTTTAAAATTAAGAACACGAGTGGCTCGAATGGGATGCGTCAGAGCAACCCCCAATATCTTGCATCTGAATTTATAACGTACAAATCAGATAGATGTTACAGGGAACTATGATTTCGGGCGAACCTGGCATGCGATCTCATCCAGTATCTGTCCCAAAGCTGGTAGGTTTTGAAAAAAGAGCAAGCTCGCGGTACTATGGTAGTTGCCTAGACCGCCAGAGTAACCGGAGAGCTTGCCATGTCCATTGTCCTCCTGCAACTGCCCGAAGTCAAGTACAGCCAA
>DATKLX010000019.1:0-6388 GCA_035542155.1 Anaerolineaceae bacterium | reverse complement strand
CATCGAGAAGGCCATCCAGAAAGGCGAGCGCCACTTCGAGCCGGGGGTCCTGGCGGCCGCCAACCGGGGTTTGCTTTATATAGATGAAGTCAACTTGCTGGATGATCACGTAGTGGACGTGCTGCTCGACTCGGCCGCCATGGGCATGAACATCGTCGAGCGCGAGGGCATCTCCTTCACCCACCCCGCCCGCTTCATCCTGGTCGGCACGATGAACCCGGAGGAGGGCGACCTGCGGCCCCAATTGCTCGACCGCTTCGCCCTGTCGGTCGAAATCACCGGCATCCGCGACGCCCGCGAACGGGTGCTGATCATCGAACACAACCTGGCCTTCGAGCAGGATCCGGTGGCCTTCCGCAATACCTGGCAGCCCCACGAGGAGAAGCTCAGCCGGCTGATCGAGCGCGCCCGCACCCTGGTGGACAAGGTGACCTATACCCGCCGCGACCTGCTCTCCATCGCCGCCCTGACGGCATCGCTGAACGTGGACGGCCACCGCGCCGACCTGGTCATCCTGAAGGCCGCCCGCGCCCACGCCGCCTTCGAAGGCCGTGAGGCCATCACCGACCGGGACATCGCCCTGGCCGCCGAGCTGGCCCTGCCGCATCGCATCAAGCGCGGCCCCTTCCACCAGGCCGAGATCACCCCCGAACAATTGCAGGAACGCATCGAGCAGCTGCAGGGCGCCTCCACCGAAGGCGAACCCTCCGAACCGGCCGAGAAAGAGCCCGATGCCGAGTCGGTAAAAAAAAAGTCTTAAGCGAGACTGAGGAGCAGGAAGCGCCCGACCAGCAACCGGATGCCGAACCCTCGCCCCAGCAGACGGTCTTCGAACCCGGCGACGCACATTGGTGGGACGGCGGCAAAAAGGTCAAGATCGGCGAGACCTTTGCCCCGCGCAAGCTGGACACCCCCCTCGACAAACTCACCCGGCGGCACGCCGGACGCCGTTCACGCACCCATACCGAGCGAAAGCATGGGCGCTACATCCAGTCACGCCCGGCGGGCGGCAAGACCGACGACGTGGCCTTCGACGCCACCATCCGGGCAGCCGCGCCCTTCCAAAAACGGCGCACCGAGCAGCGCAAGAAGGTCGCCTTCGCCATCCAGAAGACCGACCTGCAGCGCAAGGTGCGCGTCAAACGGACCGCCAACCTGGTCCTGTTCCTGGTGGACGCCTCCTGGTCCATGGCGGTGGCCGAGCGCATGTCTGCCACCAAAGGCGCCATCCTGTCCCTGCTGACGGATGCCTACCAGCGCCGCGACCGGGTCGGTCTGGTCGTCTTCCAGAAAGACCGCGCCACCCTGATCCTGCCTCCCACCAACTCCACCACCCTGGCCCAGCGCGCCCTGGCCGACATCCCCGTGGGCGGCAAGACGCCGCTCTCGGCCGGGCTGCTCATGGCCTATGAAATCCTCTCCCAGGAACAAATCATCCACCCGGACGTGGAACCGCTGCTGATCGTCCTGACCGACGGAGCCGGGAATGTCTCCATGGGCAGCCTGCCCCCGCAGGAGGAGGCCTTCGGGATTGCCGAGCAGATTGCCACGCGCAGTTACCGGACCGTGGTGATCAACATGGAGCACGCCTCCTTTGACCAGGGCCTGGCCCAGTCGCTGGCCGACCATCTCAAGGCACCCTGCTACACCCTGAACGAGCTCAAGGCGGAAAACTTGCTGATGACCGTCCGCCAGGAGATGGCCGAACCGAAGAAGAATTAGATCCCCCGTCCAATGGGGAAGCGTAATCGCCTCCGGAAGTTCCGGAGGCGATTACCAATCTCAAGAGGAGCAGAGGGGGAAGTTAATGCCTTTGCTTCTTGCCGCAAGAGGGACAGTAGCGCCAGTCCGTCTGGACCGGTTCGCCGCAGTTACTGCAGGGATGCATCTCCACGACCTGCTTCGGGGTGCGCAGGCTCCTGACCAGCCAGACGATTCCCAACACCAGCAAAGCCAGCAGGCCGAGTGAGAACAGCCCGCCGAGGATTCCACCGAAAGGCATCAGCCCCCAGCCCATCATTCCGAAGCCGCGGCCTCCGAACCTGCGCATGCCAAATCCGGGTATTCCGTATTCGCGCATGCCGAATCCGGGCACACGGCAATTCCGATTGCCGAAGGGAGGCATCTGTTGCCCGGGCTGGAGTTTCTGCACCTGGACGGCGACGTGACGGAAGAGCAGGTAATTCCTGAGCAGGATTGCGCCTCCCACCAGGGCTGCCACGACGATCAAGCCAATTACAATTCCGATGACCCATTTCCAAACTGGTTTCATACGAAAATACTCCTTTCAAATCTACCGACATTATATCGGTTAATGATTAACATCACATGAACAGCCTTCAGGATCTCCCCGACGACCTCGCCGGTCCTGCCCTATCTCCTGGTTCTGACAGGTAAGCGAGGGCTTTATTTTTTCGATGATATACTTCGAGCATGGCCGCACTGATCGGCATCTTCGGTGGGACATTTGACCCTCCCCATATCGGTCACCTGATCCTGGCGACCGAGTCGCGTTCCCAGCTCGCCCTCGACCGTCTGCTCTGGGTGCTGACCCCCGACCCGCCTCACAAACAGGGCCAGCCCCTCACGCCCAGCGAACAGCGTCTCGCCATGGTCGAGCTCACCATCGCCGACAATCCCGACTTCGAGCTCTCACGCGTGGACATGGACCGTCCCGGTCCGCACTTTGCGCTGGACACGGTCAAAATCCTGGCCGAACAGAATCCCGGGGCCGGACTGGTTTATCTGATGGGGGGTGACTCGTTGCGCGACCTGCCCGGCTGGCACCTGCCCTCGGATCTGGTCGCGGCGTGCCTGTTCCTGGGCGTGCTGCGCCGCCCGGGCGATTCCATCGACCTCGCCGCCCTGGAAAAAACCATCCCCGGGGTGACCGGCAAGGTCCGCTTTGTCGAGGCCCCGCTGATCGACATCGCTTCATCGGAGATCCGGGCGCGCGTCGCCGCCGGCCGCCCGTATCGCTATTACCTGCCAAAGGCAGTGTACCAGTACATCGAAACCCACGGCCTCTACCGCCAATCGTAAATCCACGATCGTAAATCTGGCGATGTTCTCAAGCCAGGCTTATCGTTTCCGAACCAATGGGGAAAATCAAATGTCGGTCACGTGCTTAAGATTGATCCACAGCTCCTCCCCCACATTGCCCCAGCCGTCCTGGATGGCGGTCACTTCATAGACGTCCCCGGCGCGCGCCGTGCCGGCCACCGGGGCGGCCTCGGCCGGCTCCTTATGGATCTTGAGCGTGGCGCTGGTGACGCACACCCGCCGGAGCAGAGGCTGGCGCGGAACCAGGGCGGCGCGCTCGAAATCCGGTGCCTGGGTCCAGGCCTGATAGAGCACCAGCCAGGGAATAGCCTGGCCCTGCCCGCTGGTATCGTAGCGGAACGGGTCGTGGACGTAGACGTCCCGGACATCCATCCCCACGGCGACCAGGTAATGGGCGCCGTTATACGTCTCCGGCGCCAGCCCCGCTTGCTGCAGGACGGAGTATTTCACCAGCAGCAGGGCCGGGCGTCCGGTCGCCAGGATCAGCGCCAGCTCGGCCAGCTTCAGCTTGCTGCGCTGGTCCACCGCCACACCGTGGGAGGTCAGGACCGTGGAAATCTGCTGCAGGGTGAGGGGTAGGTCGGACTTCTGGCTGCTTTGCTGATAGAAGTCGTTGGGGGTGATCGGCTTGCCGGTGTAAGCCTGCACCAGCATGGCGCCTGCTGCCGCGCCGGTATCGTTGTTCGTCTGCTCCGCCCCCTCGCCTACCTGGGAGACGTACGGCACAGGCAGCAGGGAGACCTTTTGGGCCTGGTCGTCCCCCGCTGGAAGATGGGAGGATTCCGGCGCCCCGAGC
This sequence comes from Anaerolineaceae bacterium, assembly GCA_035542155.1. Classification (GTDB taxonomy): domain Bacteria; phylum Chloroflexota; class Anaerolineae; order Anaerolineales; family Anaerolineaceae; genus DATKLX01. The sequence continues at coordinate 2,529 of DATKLX010000019.1, read as the reverse complement.
ACGGAGTCGACCACCTGGCGGATATGTTCGAGAGCGGCGCGTTCGGGTTCGGTCATCCTAATCTCCTTTATCCAAAGCACCTACATTGTATAAAAAGTTCGGACTTCTTGCAATACAGACAGGCAGGGTCGCATGGCAACCTGAAAACCCATCGGCCGTATTTTTCACCGCGAAAATTTTATGGGGTTCTTGGCATTCTCGTATCTTCGCAGTTCGATTCCGGGATTTAATGGGCCGCAGGGCAACTCCAGGACACCTTGGGAGGAGCGACGGGTCAGAGCGTGCTCTCCCCTTGCGTCAGGACGTAAAAACTGCGCCCGGCGTCATGGACGAAATCGGTCACCAGATAACCAGCGCCGAAAGCCTTTTCGAAGACCTCGCGGCTGTAGAACCGCCAGTCGCGTGCCAAGCCCAGATCGGCCCGTTTTAGACCCAGGAAATCGGGCGGGATTTCGACCAGCAGCAGCGAACCGGTCAAGGGGGGTATCTCCTCGAGCGGGCGTGGAACGCTGCCGGAGTCCGGGTGGGCGGCAAGCAGCAGGACCTCCGCGGTCAGGTAGTGGTCCAGGGTCAGTTCCGGGCGGGATCGGCGGCTGAGCCGGCGCTCGACCCGTTTGGTATTGACCCACCAGTCCACCTGGAAGCGGTCGGAAGGCAGGCCGACGTTTAACCCATCCCGCATCTCGCCGTACTCGGCACGCAGGTAGGTATTGCAAACGGCGCCCAGCCGGGAGATGTTGAGGCGGGCGTTCGTGCTCAGCAGGGGATCGTAGGTCCAGGTCACGCGGTCGACGCCCTGATGGCGCACCATCTGCCACTGTGCCCGCTTCAGCGCGAAACCGAGGCTCCGGTTGCGCCAGTCAGGATGGACTCCCAACATGTGCGAGTGGTGCTTCAAACGCGGACCATCGGGGGTGGTATAGATGCCCGGGAACCCGAAGGAAAAGCCGACGATCTCGCCAGCGACGAAGGCACCGATCACCAGGCCGCCATTGTGGGCGATGGCCAGCAGCAAGTGCGCCGGGACCACGTCAGTCTCGGAGTCGGGCCAGACCAGGCGCTGCAGGGCTTCGACGGCGGCCATCTCTTCGGGGGTTTCCAGGAGGCGGATGATCCAGTCAGGCATGGCGGATAAAGAGCGTGCGCAGGGCTTCCCGACCCCAATGGACGCCGCGCAGGTAGTCCAGGCGGGAGGCGAACCGGGCGGGCATCAGCCCGAAGACGCGCGCGACGGTATCCACCGGGCAGGTGCGGTTGACCGCCATATAGTCCAGCCAGAAGACCGAGATGGGGAAGCGCGGGAAAACGGATTCGAGCACCACGGTCAGCGCCCGCATCAGGGGGGTCGGCCAGGAGACCAACAGGCGTCGACGGCCGGACACCTGCATGACCAATTCCATGACCTGGCGCAGGGTGAAGTATTCACTTCCGCCCACCTCGTAGGTCTGGTTGATCGTGCTCGGCTCCTCCAGCGCCCAGGCCAGGCAGGTGCTCAGGTCCTCGACCCACAGGGGCTGCAGCAGGGTGTCGCCTTTTCCGGGCAGAGGGATAAATCCAGGCGCGATGGCCAGCATCATGGCCAGCCCGCTGGTGAACGTATCCTGCGGGCCGAAGAGGATCGAGCCGCGTACGATCGTATATGGTATGCCGGATTTGCGCAGGTATTCCTCGGCAATCCCCTTGGCCTTGAATACGGGGAAGGCAGAGGCACGGTCTGCGCCCAGGTGGCTGATGTAAAAGATGCGCTGGACGCCTGCGTCCACGGCGGCTTCAGCCAGGTTGCGCGTCCCATCGATGTCCACCGCCTGCAGGTTGGCACGGCCGCCCTCGCTTTCCCCTCCCGCCAGGTGGAAGACCACGTCGACACCGTGCATGGCGGCGCGCAGCCCGCGCACGTCGTCCAGGCTGGTCACGGCTACTTCGACCGGCACGCCCGTGGGAAGTCTGGGGGTGTAGGGCGAGGGGCGCAAAAGGATGCGGACGTTGTGTCCCGATTCGACCAGCTGGCGGGTCAATGCCCGGCCGATGAATCCGGTGGCACCGGTGACAAGAATCATCGGGGTGATTATAGCAGATACCTCCCATAATCTTAAAATAACCTCCTGCCCGTTGACAGAGGGGTGAAAACGACCTATACTGTGAAAGCGCTTTCAGTAAACACTTGTGTTCGAGATCGAAGCATGTCCTCCCCCCGCCCCACCATTGCCGATGTCGCGCGCCGGGCCGCGGTTTCCATCGCCACGGTCAGCCGGGTGCTCAACGGTACTGCCCCCGTGGATGCGGAGACCGCCGGGCGCGTGCGCGCCGCCATCGCCGAGCTGAATTATATTCCACATGCCGCCGCGCGCACCCTGGCCAGCCGCAGGACGTACACCATCGGCCTGCTCTTGCCGGAGATCAGCGGGGATTTCTTCCAGCCCATGCTGCGTGGGGTGGAAGCCGGTGCCAGCGAAGCTGGTTTCGATCTGTTGATTCACGCCACGCGCACGCCGCGCCCGGAAACCGCTCCCCGGCGTCCGTTGGGCGAAC
>DATKLX010000018.1:0-3574 GCA_035542155.1 Anaerolineaceae bacterium | reverse complement strand
CGGCGGATTGCCGTAGTGTTCCTTCAGGTTGAGCAGCAGCGCTGTGAGTCCAGCAGGGTTGATCCCCCAGCCCATCTCGGTCAGACCCCAGCCAGGGGCAGATACGGGCGCGCTGCTCAGCTTGAGCAACCCATCTTCGGGGTTGAAAGCGATCCGCAGGGTCATATAATAATTTACGCCGAGGAAGTCGACCGGTTGGGTGATCTGCTCGAGGTCGCCGGGCTGGATGGTGGGCTGGTGAGGACCAATCCAGTCGAGCAGCTCTGCGGGGTAGGTCCTATGGAAGAGCGGCTCTAGGAACAGGCCGGCGCTTTCCTGTGTTGCCCGGCGGCAGGCGGCCAGGTCGGCTTCTGCGTCGGAAGCGGGGATGTTGTGGGAGAGGCTTAGCACGATACCAATCTGGCCCCGATATCCGCCCTGGCGGTATGCCTGGACGGCCTGGCCATGGCTGAGGAGCAGGTGGTGGACGGATTGGTAAGCCAGACTGGCGTCGGCGAGACCGGGAGCGTGGCGGCCCGATCCGTACCCGACGAAGGCGCTCACCCAGGGCTCGTTGTGGGTTGCCCACATCGTCACCCGATCGCCCAGGCTGCGGAACATCAGCCCGGCGTAATCGCAGAACCAGCCCGCGGTATCGCGGTTGGGCCAGCCGCCCTGGTCCTGGAGCGCCTGGGGCAAGTCCCAGTGGTTGAGGGTAACCAGGGGGCGGATACCCGCTTCCAGGAGCCGGTCGATCAGTCGCTCGTAGAAGTCCATCCCCTTCGGGTTTACCGGGCCGCGCCCTTCGGGCAGGACTCGCGGCCACGAGATCGAAAAGCGGTAGCTCTGCAGCCCCAGAGAGCTCATCAGGGCCACATCTTCGGGCATGCGGTGGTAGTGATCGCATGCCGCGTCGCCTGTATCTCCATCTGCGATGCGGTACGCCGAGTGGGTAAAGCGGTCCCAGATGCTCTCCCCCTTGCCTTCTTCGTTCCAGGCGCCTTCGATCTGGTATGCGGCGGTCGCCGCGCCCCACAAGAAATCCTTTGGAAAAGTTCGCTGACCCATTTTGTCTCGATTTCTGCGTTTATAGAGTGAAAGAATTATACCCCGTGATAGCGATCACGAGTCTATCGTGTTGTTTAAACGGTTATTTAGGAATCTCCGTGGGAGGTTCCGGTGATCCATCACGGGAAATCCCAATGAACCTTTAAAAATGCACTTGCGAACGGGTTAGCAACGCGCTATAATTACCAATTGTTTCTAAACGGTCTTTCTACGATTTGAGGTTTCGTATGCCTGTCTATACCTATCGGTGCGAATGTTGCGGGGTCCAGTTCGAAAAGTCACAGAAGTTTTCCGACCAGCCACTGGTGCGCTGCCCCGAATGTGGAAAGAAATGCCTGCGTAAGGTCTATACGCCGGTTGGTATCGTGTTTAAAGGGTCTGGCTTTTATTCGACCGATCATAAGTCTCCCTCTGGGGCGCGGATGAGCAGCGGTCATTCCGATAGCGACAAAGCCGGCCATAACCACGAGCACGAAACGGCTGCAAAAAGTGAGTCCGAGAAGAGCACGTCCGAAGGAACGGCTGCCTCTTCCTCGGCGAGCAGCTCTACGAGCAGCGCATCTTCCTCAGAGAAATCCTGATTATTGAAAAACTCCCTTTGTGACTCCCCCGTGCGGGATTCTCCCTACGAAAATCATCGGGGATTCCCCAGGTTTACAGCCAATTCGGGTTGAGTATGATGGCTAATCGATAAATCTGATTTTCAGGGAAGGATCGATTGGCAACCAGCAGTGAGTGTGTAGGATGACCTCGGAAAACGTTTTACTGCTGCACTATTCGGCCCCGCCGGTAGCAGGGGGTGTCCAAGCCGTTCTCGAAGCCCAGGCCCGGGTGCTGCTCGAGGGCGGCTTTCGAGTGGGTGTTGCGGCCGGGTTGGGAGATCCGGCGGCGCTGCCCACCGGTGCGGAGCTGATCCTGATCCCCGAGATGGACAGCGCCCACCGCGAGATCCGCGCGATCAGCAATTCGCTCGAAGAAGGAGATGTTCCTCCGGCGTTCGAACCGATGGTCGCGCGGCTTTACACACAGCTCGAAGCTGCGTTGCCCGGGTTCAAGGCAATTGTCATCCATAACGTTCTGACAAGGCACCTTAATCTGCCGCTGACCGCCGCGTTGGCCCGCCTGGCCGAAAAGGGCCTGCTGCCCCATTCCATCGCCTGGTGCCACGATTTTTCCTGGTCGAGCCCGCACTCCCACTCGAAAGTTCACCCAGGCTACCCCTGGGACCTGCTCCGTACACCGCTCCCCGGGACCACCTACGTAACCATCTCCGCGGCGCGCCAGCGCGAGCTTGCCGGGGTGTTGAATGTGCCTGAAGAGACCATCCAGGTCGTTTATAACGGGATCGATCCCCAGTCCGTTCTGGGATTGAGCTCCGCCGGCCTGGAGCTGGCCGACCGGCTGGAGTTGTGGCAGGCCGATCCATTTTTGCTGATGCCAGTCTGCGTCGCCCAGGCGAAGAATATCGAGCTGGCCATTCATACTGCGGTTGCCTTGCGTAAGACGGCCAGTGACCCGCGAGTGGTGGTCACCGGCTCGCCGGACTCTCATGAGGCGGGCGATCTGGCCTATTATCAGGAGCTGCTCGATCTGCGCCGGGCGCTGGGCCTGGAACGCCAGTTTCGCTTTGTTTACGAGTGCGGTCCCTCTCCAGAGGAGCCGCTGCTTCTCGAACCAGCTCAGGTAGGTGAGCTGCTGCGCCTGGCCGATCTGGTATACCTGCCCAGCCGCCGCGAAGGCTTCGGCGTGCCAGTTCTCGAAGCCGGCCTGGCGGGGATTCCCCTGGTGTGCAGCTCGCGGGTGCCTGCCGCCAACGAGATCGCCAGCGGCGATGTGGTGATCCTCCCCGAGGATGTGACCGCCGAGCAGTCGGCGCGCCTGATCCTGGGATTGCTCGAGGCCAATCCCATGTCTCGCCTGCGCCGCCAGGTCCGCCGCGACCTTACCTGGCGGGCGATCTTTGAGCGCCAGTTGCGCCCGCTGCTGGCCGGATCGAAGGCTGGTCTTTCAGGGGGATGACGATAAGGATGAGCAGGCCTTTGGAGTGATCAAACAGCGCGAGGGCATCCCTATTTTGGTTTCCGAAAGTCCGCGCCCGGCTCGGGCCGATTACCGCCTTTCCAATCCTGGCGCCGTGCACGCCTGGCTGGATCGTCTTGCCCACCGCCTGAATGAGATCCCGGCCAGGGAAACCCATCCGGTAACTGTTCCCAGTTAAAAAGAGGATAGAACTCCTCCAAATTTAAGTATAATTAACCAGAAAGATCTTCGTCTTTTCGAAGGAAGCGCATTGAATTTCTCAGCCCTGGATGACCAGGCTTTACTCCAGCAGATTGTGGCCGCGCAGACGGCTGCCCTGAGCGAATTGTACGACCGCTATGGGCGGTTGGTGTTCAGTCTGGCCGTGCGCATCGTTGGCGAGGCGAGCCTGGCCGAAGAAATCACCCAGGATGTCTTTGTCCAGTTATGGAAAAAAGCCGACACGTACCGCGCCGAGCAGGGAAAGGTGATCACCTGGCTGACCAGC
>DATKLX010000017.1:0-57029 GCA_035542155.1 Anaerolineaceae bacterium | reverse complement strand
CCAGTTCGCGCCGAGCAAGGCCCGCAATGCGATCGGGGCGATGGAGGGGGAGAAAATCACCCAGTTTGCCTGCGAGACCTGCCATTCCATTGGCCAGCCGCAGGCGGATGGGAGCATCGGCGACTGTACCAAGTGCCACCTGCGCCACGAATTCAGCCTGGAGCAGGCGCGCAAGCCCGAAACCTGCAATAACTGCCACATCGGCCCGGACCACCCGCAATGGGAGATTTACCAGGAATCGCCGCACGGAATCGCGTATATGACCCGCGGGAGTACCTGGAATTGGGACGTCGCGCCTGGGACGCTGACTGCGCGGGATTTCCCCGCCCCGACCTGCGCCACCTGTCACTTCAGCGGCTTTGGCGCCAGCGGGACGACCCACGATACCGGCGACCGCCTGAGCTGGTACCTGTTCGCCCCGGTCAGCGAGCGCCGCCCGGCCTGGCAGGACAACCGCGTGCGCATGCAGAACGTCTGCCTGCAGTGCCACAACAAAAACTTCGTCGATGACTTCTACAGGTGCGCCGACGAGGGGACCGACGCGGTCAACCAGAAGATCCAGATGGGAAATAAAATTATGGATCCCCTGACCCAAAAGAAGCTGCTCACCGACCAGCCTTTCGACCAGCCGATCGAGTTCGAGTACTTCGAGCTGTGGCACCACTGGGGCCGGACGGCCAAATTTGGGATGTGGATGCAAGGAGCGGATTACAGCCAGTGGCATGGGGCGTACGAGATGGAAAAGGCCTTGGTGAACCTGAAGGAGATGGCCGACCAGATTCTCAAGACGGCCCAGGGCGTTCAATAAGCCGTGGCTGCCCTGGATGCCGTTTTTCCTTTCGCCGGGCGAATGCTGCGCCGCCTGCCTGTGAGCCGCGACCAGGTGATGCTACTGTTGATGGCGGTCAACCTGATCTTTTTGGGCGTTGACACGTTCCTGGCCCATTCGTTGAGTGGGACGATCCGGACTTATGAGTGGATTCCGATCCTCTTCGGCCCGGTCGCCGGGGCGCTGCTGCTGGCTGCCGGTCTCATTGCGATGCGGCGGCGCTCGGCGGCGACTGTGCTGGCCTGCGGGGTATTCACGCTCAGTTTCCTGGTCGGGGTCCTGGGGACGTATTTTCACCTGCGACGTGTGCTGATCGGCATCGCGCCGGTGGGGGAAACCCTGCCGCTGCTGGTCTGGGCGCCGCCGGCGTTGGGTCCGCTGGCATTCTGCCTGATGGGCTGGGTGGGGATCAGTGCGGTCTGGCCAGAGGATCCGGTCGACAGCGGGCGGTTGAACCTGTTGGGTGGGCGGACACTGCAGTTGCCCTACAGTAAGACTCAAGCCTATTATTTTCTGGTCGGGCTGGGCCTGTTGATGTCATTGATCAGCAGCACGCTGGACCACGCGCGGACCGGGTTCAGCAACCCCTGGCTGGTGGTCCCGCTGGCGGCGGGCGTGTTTGGCGCGGTGGTCCCGATCGTGACCGGGCTGATCGATCGGCCCTCACGGTCGGACCTGATCACCTATTCGGCGACGATGGCGATGATGATTTTGGTCGGTGTGGTGGGGGCATTCCTACACGTTCGCGCGGACTTGAGCGGTGGGCCGGCGAGCCAGGTGATCCCGGAGCGGTTTTTGCGCGGGGCGCCTTTCCTGGCCCCGCTGCTCTATGCCAATTTTGGGATGCTGGGATTGATCGCGCTGATGGGCGAGAAGGAAAAAAAACCGAAAGAAGGAGAGCAGTAAACGGAGAGCAGAGACCAGTGAAATAAAATCCGTCATTTTTGGCGGATTGACAAAAAGGAAAAGGCGTGAAATGTGGAGATTTATTCTTCTGTGGGGCGTTCTGCCTCCACTGGCAGGCCCTCGAGGGCCATGATTTTGAGGGCGTTAGTGGTAGGGCTGGGGCCGGGGCGCAAGCGGTATTCGAAGATCATCTGGCCATCGCGGATGTCTTCGCGGAAGTGGAAGTTGTCCAGGCCGGGGATGCTTTCGGCGAGGTGGACCAGCTCGAGGTCGTGGGTGGAGATCAGGCCGGTCCCGCGCTTGCCGGCCAGGGCGCGGGTATAAGACTGGCTGCCGATGCGGCGCTCCTGGTTGTTGGTGCCGCGGAAGATCTCGTCGATGAGGAAGAACAGCGGGTTCTTCGCTGCAGGATCGTCGAGCGCATCGAGGAGGGCTTTCAGGCGCTTCACCTCGGCGTAGAAAAAGGAAATCCCATCATTGAGCGAATCGTTGATCTGGATCGAGGTGAAGATGCGGAAGGGCAGCGTCTGCAGCGCCGCGGCGCAGACCCGGCCGCCGGCGTAGGCCAGGCAGAGATTCACCCCGAGGGTGCGCAGGAAGGTGCTCTTCCCAGACATGTTGGAGCCGGTGATGATGGCGATCTGGCCCAGGCGCTGGATGGTGAAGTCGTTGCAGACGCGCTGCGATGCGGGGATGAGCGGGTGGCCGATGGAGCGGGCGGCGAACACCGGCCCGCTGCTGCCTTCGGCGAGCAGCTCGGGGTAGACACTGGCGGGGTGATCGCGCCCGCAGGTCGCCAGGGAGGAAAGCGCCTCCACCTCGTACCAGGTATCCAGCCAGCGCGGGAGCAACTGGCGGAGTTCTTGCTTGTACCGCTCCAATTGGACTGTGAAAAACAGGTCCCAGGGGACCAGGGTGTTGAGGAAAAGGCCGAGGAAGGGGTTGCTGCGCAGGCTGGCGGCGGAGACGATCAAACCGATGCTGCGCAGGGAGCGGGAGGGACGCTGCTCGCCCTGCCAGAAAGGCGCGCACAGCGCGGCCAGGGGGTCCCCGGTGGGGTACGGGTAGGTTTCCAGCTCGACCAGGACAGCGCGAAACTGGCGCAGCGAGCCGGCCAGGGTGCAGGCCTCGCCGAACAACTCGCTGGCCTCGCGGTATTTCAAGGACTGTAATCCCCAGTACAGGAGCACGCCGGCGATCCAGAAGGGCGGCAGGAGCCCGAGGAGGCTGGCGACGAAGAGAGCGAGATTGACCAGGGCCAGGGTGGAGAGGAGAAGCAGCAAAGGGAGGACGGACCTGTCCAGCGGGCTGCGCTCCAGCCAGGCGAGGAGATGCTCGCCTTCCCAACGCTGGCCGGATGAAAGGCCGGTCGCGCCGGCGCCTGCCATGGCGAGGCGCTCGCGGAAGCCGGTTTTTCCTTCGAGGGAACGGACCAGATCCTGGCGGCGGCGGATCTCTTCCAAGCGCGGAGAGCGCTCGCGGAGCCAGTCGAGGAGGCGCTGGCTGCCGCCGCGCGAGGCGGCGCTGTCCACCAGGCGATGGAGCGAGCGCTCGCCGCTGAGGTTCAGGTCTGCTTCAAAGGGATGGTCGCGGGCAGGGGCGAGGGGCGGCGAGGGGGGAATCCGGTCCCAATCCAGCTCGACGCGGGCGAGCTGCGCGGCGATGAGCTGGCGCAGGCTGCGGAAGCGTTCCTGGCTGGCAATCACCCGGCGGTGGCTGGCAACCAGGATGAGAAAGACCAGCCCGCCGACCCCCAGAACGACCCAGCCGGACCAGGCCGGACCGGCCTCGAAGGCGGCGATGGTCCCCAGAAACCAGGCCAGAAACGCCGCCAGCCTGGCCCAGGGGTAGCGCCGCTCAATTCGAGACAGTTCGGCGAGAAGCCGGTCACAGCGTTCCAGGCGGGCTTTTCTATAGCTGCCAGAACTAAAAAGATTAACCCCCATCCGCGGCCGCCTTCGCATAGGGGATGATAGTGCGGATGCGCGCGCCGCTGCCGGGTGAGGCTTCGATCTCCACTTTTCCCCCGATCGCCTCCGCCCGTTCGGTTGCGCCGACCAGGCCCAGGTGCCCCTCGCGGGCCAGCTTGACCATGCTTTCCGGAGCGTTGAAACCGGTGCCATCATCCGCTACATCGAGGACCACTTCTTCGGGGCCCAACGACAGGCGGATCCAGACGTTCTGTGCTCTGGCGTGGCGAACGACGTTGCTGAGGAGATGCTGGTAGATGCGAAAGAGGGCCAGGCGAACGGGCTCGGAGAGCAATTTGCCATCCTGCATCAGGTCGAGATGGACGACAAGCTCAGGATGGAGAGATTGAAAGCGCTCGGCGTGGGAGAGGATGGCCGTTTCCAGCCCAAAATGAACCAGCGTGGTGGGGCGAAGCTCAGCGCATATCTCGCGCAGGACATCGATTACCTGGTTAAGGGTTTTGCGGGTGTTGGAAAGCTCGGTCTGAACGGTCCGCCCTCCCATTTCGTTTTCAATCGACTCGATCTGGTAGATCACCCCGTAAAGATCCTGCATGGGTCCATCGTGAAGATCCTGGGCGAGGCGCAGGCGCTCGGCTTCGATCCCCTGGATCAGGTGGTGCTGGACCTCGGCCAGCTCAGCCTCGATCTGTTTGCGGTAGGTGATATCGCGCACCACGACCAGGATGCGAAACCCCTGGGCGATCATCAGCGGGCTGAGCTTGACGTCGACGGGAAATTCTTCGCCGTTTTTGCGCCGCCCAAGCAACTCTTTGCCAACCCCCATCGGGCGAAGCTGCGGATTGCGCATGTATTCTCTGCGATACTGGACGTGGATCTCGGCAAAATGTTCCGGCAGGAGAATCTCGACCGGCTGGCCGACAAGCTCGCCGGGCTCGTAACCAAAATCGCTCTCCGCCTGGCGGTTGATCGAGAGGATCTTGCCATTCTCATCGACGAGGATATTCGCATCCGGGTCGGATTCAAAGAGATGCTCAAACAGGGCGCGGCTTTCCTGCAGCTCGAGCTCGGCCTTGTAGCGCTGGGTGATGTCCGAGGCGATCAGGAGCAAACCAGCGGGCCGGCCCTGGATGTTGCTCAGAACCTGGACCCCAAAATCCCAAAAGGTTTCTGCGCTTGGGTCCTGTGCGACGAGCTCGAAGCTGGTCCGCCACCCGATATGGGGCGAACGGGTTTGAACCACTTCGCGGAATATCGGCTCGAACCTGGTGCGCGACTGTGGAAAAACATCGAAGATGGAGCGCCCGATCAGCTCATCGACCGTGCACCCAGTCAACCGGGCATAGGCATGATTGACCTGGATGAAGCGGTAATTCAGGTCCAGGTAAGCAATACAGCCGTTCAGGGATGAGAACAGCCTGTCCAGCATGCTTATCGAGTCATATAGCACTAGATATCGCATGCGGGTGCGAAATTTTGGATAGACTCTTTTTTTCATGCGCAAATAAGCAACGAATAAAGACCGGATAGATGAACATTATATCCCGCTTTCCCGATCTCATTCTGAAGAGTTTGATGGCTCTTTGGGATCCGCCGTGATGGGCTTCTTCACGCGTATTCACAATGAACCGTTTGATTGGTTCATCGGGATTTCCCGTGATGGATCATCCTGCCACGGAGGTTCCTAAAGAACCGTTTGATGAGAAGTTTATATGGAATCGAGTCCTTTTTCCGTGATCCAGCTCAAGAACACCGCGACGATCGCCGGGTCAAAGAGCTTCCCGCTCTCGGAGCGGATGTACTCCAGCGCGGCCGATTTTTCCCAGGCTTTGCGATAGGGACGGTCAGAGGTAAGCGCGTCCCAAACATCCGCCACGGTAAAGATCCGCGCCGCGATGGGGATTTCCTCGCCTTTTAAGCCGCGGGGGTACCCGCCGCCGTCCCAGTGCTCGTGGTGGCAGTAGGGGATGTCCACGGCAGAATGCAAATACTGGATTGGGGCGAGCATCTCATAGGCAAACTGGGGATGCTGGCGCATCTTCTCCCATTCCTGCGGGGAGAGCGGGCTGGCTTTGAGCAGGATGCTGTCGGGGATGCCTACCTTGCCGATATCGTGAAGAAGGGCGCCGCGGCGGATGTGAACGAAATTTTCCGGGGGGAGGTTCATGGCCAGGGCGAGGTGCATGGTCAGCTCGGTGACGTGCTGGCTGTGGTTTTCAGTCTCCCGGTCGCGGATATCCAGGGCTCGCGACCAGCCTTCGATCGTCTCGTCGTAAGCCATGTGGAGCTCCATATTGGAGCGCTCCAGGTCCTGGAACAACTCGGCGTTGTCGATCGCGATCGCCGCCTGGTCGGCGAGCGAATCGAGAAAATCCTGCCATTCCTGGTCGGGGGTGATGGGGGCCCGGTTGTAGATCTCCAGGACACCTTTGACCTGACCCTTGGCGATGAAGGGGACTACGTAGGAGAACTGGAATCCTTCCTGGACGAGGAGGCGAGCCCGGTCGGTGAGAAACTTGCCCAGATCGCTGACGAGGATCTGGCGGCGCTCGATCAGAGCGCTGACCGCCGGGACCGCCATCCCGGGCGCATCCGGCTGAAGCAGGCTCACCTGGTAATTGCGCAGGCTGGGGTCGTGGAAGCCCAGGCCGGCTGCCCAGCGCAGTGTGGACAGCCCGGGATCGTAGAGGAGCACGTCGGCGGCATCGACAAACAACCCGTTGACCACCTCACCGAGGAGGATGTTGAGGGTCAGGTCGATATCGATGCTGCTGGTGATGGCCATATCGAGGGTGCGCAGGGTGGCCAGCCGGCGGAGACGTTTTTCGGTCTGCTCGGAAAGGATCGCCCGGTGAAGGGCGTTGGCGGCGATATTACCGATCGCCATCATCAGGCGTATCTCGCTTTCACCGGCCGGTTCTTTGCGCCCCATGGCTAAGATCCCCAGGGTGTCGTCCTGGACGATGAGAGGAACAGCGAGATAGGCCCGGCTGCGACCGGAAAGGTCCGGCCGGAAAAAACCCGGCTCGTTGAGATGGTCATTTGAGAGATATGGCCGGTTGGTGAGAACCACCTGCCCGGCATTACCGCCGTCGAGCGGGACACGCAGGCCATTTAATTCGATCCAATCTCCCAGGGCCCTCTCGAGAACAATCTCGGTCCCGCCCTGGGTCTTGATCCCGATGGCAGCGCCATCCGCCTGGAGCAGGTCTATCACCTGCTCGAGGGCAATTTCCAGAATCGTCGAACGCGCCTGGACGGTGCGCAGACTGGTAGAAACTTTCTCCAGGGCCGCCAGTTCCCGGCTGCGCCGGCGCTCAGCTTCGAAGAGGCGCGCATTTTCGATGGCGGCGGCCGCCTGATTGGCGAAGCTGAGGGCCAGGGGAATGTCTTTTTCCGTGTACGCGAGAGCTTCTTCGTTATCTATACTCAATATACCAATGACCCGCTCTTTCACAACGAGGGGAAGACCCATCCAGCTTACGATATACCCGGCCCCGGGGACCTGCCTCCAGTGGGGATCCAGGCGCGTATCCGGGATGATCACCACGTGGGTCTGTTCCACAATCTCCCGGACGTGCGCCAGCTCGCTCACGGCTTGCAGAACGTCGCGCTGGCCCGGGGAGCGGAAACCGCGCTGAGCGGCGATCTCCATCTGGCCGCTGGGAGCGAGCAAGAAAACGGAACTGCTGTCATAGGGGATCACCTCGGCGAGGTGGACCAACAGGCGGTGGAGCACCTGTTCGAGGTCCAGGGTGGTGGTCAGCCCGGCGCTGACCTTGCGCAGCGTTTCGGCTTCCTGGCGGCGGCGGCGCTCCGCCTCGAAAAGGCGAACCTTTTCGATGGCTGTCTCCAGCTCACTGGAAAGGATGGTCAAGAGGCGCTCGTCGCTCTCAGAGAAGGCGTCGAGGTAGGGGCTTTCCACGTTGATCGCGCCGATCACCTCTTTCCCGAGGAAGATGGGCACGCACAACTCGGACCGGATATCCGGATCGACGGCGCGGTATCCAGGGTGCGCATGAATGTCGGCGATACGCAGCGGCCGCCCGCTCTGGATGACCTGGCCGATCACGCCTTCGCCGAGTCCCGGATCTATGTGTGGATTGGCTACACTCCCGCGGTAGGAAGGATGAAGACGCAACATTCGCCCCGACTCGGCGACCAGGACGACGCCGAAATGATGGGGGTATAGCTTCTCGCTGGAGATCAGGGTGAACTGCTCGATCAGCTCGTCGACATTGGTGGACGCGGCGGCAGCGGTGGCAACGGCTTTCAGGACGGTCAGCTCATCCAGCTTGCGCTGCAAGGCCCTTTCCGCCTGGAGCCGTTCGGTCAAATCCTGGACCACAACCAGGGCGGCACTGCGGCCCGCAAATTCCATGGTATGCGAAGTAATCTCTACATCAATAGTACGCCCGTTTTTCAGGCAGTGGCGCCATCCCTGGCTGGTCTGCAGCCCGGGCCGCGGCCGGGCGAGGTCGGCCTCCAGCGACGGAATTTCTTCGTCCGGGTGGATGTCGGTGATACGCATGGCCAGGAACTCATCCCGGCTGAAGCCGTACATTTCGACGGCCCGGTCGTTGACCTCGAGGAAGCCGAGGGTCTCCAGATCGTATACCCACATGGGAAGGGGATTCCCGGCAAACAAAAGCCGGAAGGTGGTCTCGCTGTTCTTCAACCTTTCTTCGGTTTGCATCCGTTCAGTGATGTCGAAGGCGGTCCCCAACACCGCCAACTCACCGTCGAAATGGACCGGACCGAAAGTGAACTCATACCAGCGGATTGAGCCCGCCTTGGTGATGATCTTCATTTCCACCTGCGGGGGAAGAGTCTCGCCGCGCCGGCGGGCCGCATCCCGTTCCTGAGCTATCGCAAGCGATTCTGGGTGGATAAAATCCCAGAAGGATTTGCCGATCAACTCCTCCCGGCTGTATCCGGTCATCTCAGAGCAGGCCGGGTTGACATAGCGGAGAGAGACGTCCTGGTAAATGAAGATTGCGGTGGAAGCGGTCTCTGCCAGGGTGCGAAATTTTTCTTCGCTGACCTGCACCTCCTGGATGGCCTGTTCGGCCTCTCTGTTTTTGGTCTGGAGCGTTTCGGCCATCCGGTCGAAGGACTCTTCCAACTGGCTGAGCTCGTTGCCCGGGACGGCGGACGTCCCGGTGCGGACGGAGAGATCGCCGGCTTGAAGCTGGCTGGTCACTTTTACCAGCCTGCGAACCCGCCGCAGGAAGAGCAGGTCGCCCCCGAACCAGACCGCGGAAAAAGCGAGGACCATTATTAGAGCCAATCCAATCAGATTGTTGCGGGTGACGTGTTCTACCTGGGCATAGGCGGTGCTTTCGGGGATGGCGACGGATACATAAATGGATCCACCGGAAGGAGAAGCCGGGTCAAACTTCGCTTCGACGGGTTCGAAGGCATACAAGAACCCCGCGTTATTAGCCAGCCCGGTTCTCTGGCGCAGAATAGTTTGCACGATATCGGTATCGGCGGCGTTCTTTCCAACCAGTTGTTCAGAGGGAGGATTACGGGCAAGAATTGTGCCTTCCCCGTCATATACGGTGATGGTACTATTGGCAGGCAGCGTGTCCTGGTTGACCATCTGGGTCATCCAACTCAGGTCGAGCCCGGCAACAATCATCAAGGTGACCCGGCTGATACTATCCATTATCGGCAGGGCCAGAACTATCACCGGCTTGCCCGTGAGCCGGCTGATCTGATAATTGCCCAGGACGGTGGCGTGGGTCTGCATCGCCTGCTGAAAATAGGGGCGATCCCCCGCGTAAACGGTGCCGTTGATGGGGACCGCAGCGCAGAGCACATTGCCATTCGGCGCGATCACGGTGATGTTGTTGTATTGGGGCAGCCTGGATTTGATCACAGCGAGATCGTTGTGGCAGATTTCTGATATTCCGTAATGAAGGTTCGGATCCAGGGAGAGAATTTTGAGCATTTCATAGGTCTTGTTCAAGACCTCTTTCTGGTTCGTGGCAACCAGGTGCGCCAGGTTCTGCGCGTCCAGCTCAGCATCCTGGGTGGCCTTCTCGCGCTCCTGCTGACCATTGGTCAGGATGAGGCCAACTGCCGGCAACAAGACCAGTGAGGTCAGGATGATCAATCCCATTCGAAAGCTAAACGGTCGATAATTGGACATACCGCGCCATTTCGGAGTGATTCGGAGCCTTTTCCTATTGTACCAGCCGATTCGTTGAATCGTTGGCGGATAGAAGGTTTTTTAGGTAGATTTAATCATGACAGGACTTCGGGTACACCCCCATCGAATAGTTGACATAGAAAGTCAACCAGACTACTATACGATTGGCAATCCGTGTTCTGCCTGAGGAAATCATGTCGATTCTATTGAGACAATTGACCAAGCGTTACGCCGGCCAGCCGGTCGTGAACCAGGTATCCCTGGAGGTGGGAGACGGCGAATTCTTCGTGCTTTTGGGCTCGAGCGGCAGCGGAAAAACCACCATTTTAAATTTAATCGCCGGCTTGATCGAGGTGGACCAGGGCCAAATTATTTTGCGTGGCCGGGAGGTCACCCGCGTGCCGACCCAACAGCGGAGGGTGGGTTTCGTTTTTCAAAATTACGCGCTTTTCCAACATCTCTCGGTGCGCGAAAACGTGGAGTTCGGGCTGGCGGTGCGCAAAGTCCGCAAGGTGGAGCGCCGGAGGCGGCGAGATGAGCTCCTTGAGCTGGTCGGGCTGGCCGGGATGGGCGAGCGTATGCCGCGCCAGCTTTCCGGCGGGGAGCAGCAGCGCGTGGCGCTCGCAAGAGCCCTGGCAGCCCAACCCGAGGTGCTGCTCCTCGACGAGCCGCTGGGAGCCCTGGATGCCAAGATTCGCGGCGACCTGCGCCGCTCGCTGCGCGACATCCAGCGCCGGCTGCGGATCACCACTATCCTGGTTACCCACGATCAAGAGGAAGCCTTTGACCTGGCAGACCGGATCGGGGTGATGAGCCGCGGACGCCTGGTGGAGGTTGGCTCGCCGGAAGAGCTGTATCTCCACCCGCAAACCGAATTCGTCGCCACCTTCCTGGGGACGGCCAACCTGCTCGTCGGCAATCTGGAACGGGGGGAGGTGGTCCTGGGAAAGACTCGTTTTCCAGGCTCGCAGGACGGGCAGCCCACGGGTCAGGTGTCCGGGAGAGCGCAGGTTCTCTTCCGCCCAGAAGACGTGGTACTGGCGCCCAGCGAAGAGGAGCTGGGCTGTCCCGTGTTGGGGGTGGGCCAGGTCTCGGAAAGCAACTTCGCCGGGGCGTTCGAGCGGCTGAGGTTGCAACTGCCGGCCATCCCGGGGGTGCGCCCGATTGCGCCCGAAGCTCCCTTTGGCAGCCGCGCGATTCAGGTCGAAGCAACCCGACTGCCCGAGCAGTCAGCGCACTTTCCGCTCCAACAGGGCTCGCCCGCCTGGGTCGGCGTCCGGCGGATCCACGCGCTGGCGCATCCGGGGCTCAATTTCCTGATCATCAGCGATGGAACGCAGCGTTCGGCCGCGGCGGTGGCGCTGGGTGGTGAAATCGCCCTCACGGCCCACGCCAGGGTTACCCTTCTCGGAGTACGCCTGGGCGGTTCGGAACGCGGTCCAGAGGGGAGCGATCTCCAGGAAGCGGGCAAGCAATTCCCCGGGCTGACCGCGCTGCAAACCCTGGAAAGCAGCGAGGCGCTGCCCAGGGCGCTGGCCGGGGCAGTGGAAGCGCAGGTATTCGATCTGGTGGTGATGGGGTTTCTCCCCGGGGAGGATCTCTCCCTGTACCTGGCAGAACAGGCGCTCCAGACAGGCAATCATCATCTCCTGCTGGTCCCGCCCGGGGATCCATCTCAAAGGCAGAAGGCGCTGGCGCGGTCTCGACCGGAAAAGCGGACACGCGCGCTGATTTGCGTCTCCATCGGGGAGCCGGGGAAGGAGGACATCCTCTTCACCGGGCGGCTGATCCGCCACCTGGGCGCAGAAGCGGTCCTGGTTTCGGTGATTCCCGCCCAGGGGGGCAAACGGATCCCCGACCCGGATACGCTGGCCCATGCGGCGGGATTCCTCGAGCGCGGGGTCGAGACTCTCGGTCTCCTGGACGTTCCGGCGCATCGAGAAGTTCGCTGCGGCCCGGTGCGAGGTGAGCTGATCGATGAGCTGAACCGCGGCGGCTACGACCTGTTGGTCCTGGGGACGCCAATCCCGGGGGAGAGCGGGAGCATCTCGCTACGCGGCCTGCTGGGCCAGATCTTAAGCCAGACTGGATCGCGGCCGGTCCTGCTCGTACGCCATTCCAGCAGTTAAGCATCACGAGGAATAAATGGGATGAAAAAGCCTGCTATCATCGTTGGAATTTTTCTCGACTGTTGGGCGATCCTGGCCGGCTGCGCGGGGCCGGCAGCGGTCACCTCGGCAGGGAAAGCGGTCCACCTGACCCTGGGAGCCTACACAACCCCGCGCGAAGCTTACCAGGAGCTGATCCCTATATTCCAGAAACAGTGGAAGGAGAAGACCGGCCAGGAGGTGACCTTCGACGAATCCTATCTCGGATCGGGCGCGCAGTCACGCGCGATCGTCGAGGGCTTCGAGGCAGACATCGCCGCTCTCTCGCTGGAGGCGGATATCACCCGCATCCAGAAAGCAGGGCTGATCACCCATGACTGGCAGGCAGGCTCCCATAAAGGGATGGTGAGCGACTCGGTGGTGGCATTCGCCGTGCGGGCGGGCAACCCGAAAGGCATCCATGATTGGGCTGACCTGGCCAAACCGGGGATCAAAGTGCTTACCCCTAACCCGAAGACGAGCGGAGGAGCCATGTGGAATATCCTGGCGCTGTACGGGGCGGCCAAACGGGGCTTCGTGGAGGGCGTGAAAGCAAACGATGACGCCGCGGCACAGGCAATCTTGCTGGGAATCCTGAAGAACGTGGTCGCCATGGACCAGGGCGCCCGCGAGAGCATTACCAACTTTGAAAAAGGGGTCGGCGATGTCGCCATCACCTATGAGAACGAAGTCCTGGTGGCCCGGCAGAAAGGCCAGACTGAGGAGCTGATCCTCCCGCGCTCGTCGATCCTCATCGAGAACCCTGTGGCCCTGGTCGACCAATACGTGGATAAACACGGCACGCGGCAGGCGGCCCAGGCCTTTGTCGATTTTTTGTGGAGCAGTGAAGCCCAAAAAGTCTTTGCCAGATACGGGCTACGTTCCGTAGACGAGGCCGTCGCCAGGGTGAACGCCAGCCATTATCCCAACCTGGAGGACCTGTTTACGATAGAGTATTTTGGCGGGTGGGCCAGTGCTTCGCCCGATTTCTTTGGCGAGCAGGGCATCTATACCCAGACAATCGCGAAAGCGCAGGGCGGCGGACAGTGAGCGCGGCAGCGGCTGGCAGAGCAAGCGCGACCAACCCGGCTCCGCCATGGGGCAAATTCGCGGTGCGGACCGCGGCCTGGACCTACCTGGTGGTTTTACTGGTCATCCCCCTGCTGGTGATCCTCCAGGACGGACTGCGCCAGGGGTTGGATGCGTTCCTGCGCGCGGTGTTCCGTCCCCAGGCGTTTGCGGCGCTGTGGCTAACGGTCTGGACGGCAGTGGTGATGACGGCGATCAACACGGTCATGGGCACACTGACCGCCTACGTCCTGGTCCGCTATGAGTATCCAGGAAAAGGGCTGCTCAATGCGATCATCGACCTGCCCCTGGCCATCCCCAGCATGGTTACTGGGGTGATGCTGGTGATCCTGTACGGCCCGCAGCAGGCGCTGGGAAGCTGGCTGGAAAGGAGCCTGGGGCTGCGGCTGATATTTGCTCCGCCGGGGATTATCCTGGCGCTGCTCTTTCTCACCTATCCATTCGTGGTGCGCACGCTGCAACCGGTTTTAATGGATCTCGACCGCGCCCCGGAGGACGCTGCGGCCACGCTGGGCGCGGGAAGCTGGACAATCTTTCGCAAGGTGACCTTACCCGCCCTGGCCCTGCCGCTGGTCAGCGGGTCGCTGCTCAGCTTTTCGCGAGGGATCGGCGAATTTGGGGCGATTGTGATCGTCGCCGGGAACATCCCCTTTTATTCGCAGACGGCAGCGGTCTACGTGCTGGGTGAGGTGGAATCGGAGAACCGCCTGGGAGCCAGCGCGATCTCGATCGTGATGATCGCGGCGGCGATGGGATTGATGCTGCTGGCGACCTGGATTCAACGCCGGGCAGCGCGGACCAGGCATCCATGAGGGCGCAGGACCGGTTTTCCAACCCCTGGCCGCGGCGGATGCTGATCACCCTGGTGATGGGCTACGCGGCGGCTCTCATCCTCGCGCCGCTGGCGGCCCTGTTCGCCGGCGCCTTCCGCGAGGGAGTCGCTGCAACCGCAGCCGCGCTGGCCAGCCCGGAGGTGATGGCGGCTTTTCGCCTGACCCTACAGATCACCCTGGTGGTTGCGGCGATTCATTCGGTTTTTGGGACTCTGGTGGCCTGGGTGATGGTCCGCCATCGCTTTCCGGGGAAGAAGTTGCTCAACGGCCTGATCGACCTGCCATTTGCGGTTTCGCCGGTCGTGGTGGGGTACACGCTCTTGCTGCTGTTCGGGCGCAACGGGCTTCTCGCTACACTGGTGGACGCCTTGAACGTCCGCGTGGCTTTCGCCGTACCGGGGATGATCCTGGCGACCCTCTTCGTCACGCTGCCATTTATGATCCGCGAGCTGATCCCGGTGCTGGAAGCCTTTGGCGAGCAGCAGGAGCAGGCTGCGGCGACACTGGGGGCCAGCGCCTGGCAGATCTTCTGGCGGGTGACCCTGCCCGCGCTGCGCTGGGGGTTCTTCTACGGGCTGACCCTGACGTTTGCCCGCGCGCTGGGGGAGTTTGGAGCCGTGCTGATCATCGGCGGAGGGGTGCAGGGGCGGACGGAGACCGCCACGCTGCTGATCTACCACGCGCTCGACGAGCGGCAGTATACCCGGGCGTATTCGGCCGCGCTGGTGCTGGGGCTGGTCTCGCTGGCCCTGGTGCTGGGGATGAATATGTTGAGGAAGAGAAGGTAAGAGAGAACGGAGAACAGAAAAAGGAGAACAGGAAGAAGACGAGGGCCGGGGTATTCCGAATGCATCGCCCCCACATTTTATATGTCAGCCAATATTTTGGCGAAGATTTCGCTGGCGCGCTGGAGGAGGTAGAGGTCTTCGGGGGACCAATCTCTCCGCGCGAGGACTGTGTCCAGGCCAAGGAAACCGATCGCCTGGCTTTGTGCGACCAGTGGCGCAGCCGCCATGGATCGGATGCCCTGGGCGCGGAGGAGATCCTTTTCGGCCTGGGCTTCGGGGGGAAGATAATCGAGGTTGGAGATGTGGATGATCTCCTGGTTGGCAAGAGCAGCCATCCACCAGGTAATCGCCTGGGCAGGCGGCCCATTGAGCTGGACGTTGTGGGAATGGATTCCCGGGGCGCACCATTCGTAGACGGTGCGGGCGAAGCCCTGGTCGAGGAAGAAATGGATCAGGTAGGCGCGGTCGGCATGGATGGACCGGCCGATGGATTCGAGGGCGAGAGGTATTTCGCGGGCGAGGGAAGGTGGGTCCAGGCGGATCAACTGCGCATAGATTTCAGAAATGAGGGCATCAATTTTTACTTTGCGCCGATCGAGGGCCCGAGAGCGGGAAGGCCGTTCGGGCCGCGCGGTACGAACAGGCTCAGGCGGTTTCTCCACCGAGCGCCGTGGCGGACCGACCACTTTACAGGCGGCGAAATGGATCGCGTCGTCATTCCACGTCCCTTCGGAAAAATGGGCCGCGACGGGAACGGAGTCTCCGGTGGGATTGGTGAGGGAGAGGTAGAACTCGTCCGCCTGGCCGGCCCACAGGCGAGGATCAGACTCCTGTGTTTTGGGAAAAACAAACAGGCTGGAAAGATGGGGGCCTGGACCTTCGGACGGAAAAGATCCCAAAAAACCGCGGGCAGCCAGGCTGGCGTCGAGGAGGAAGCCGTCTCCATCGAACAGGAAGAGCAAGTCCGCCTCGGGAAAAGCAGTACCAATCTGGTGGAGAAGCGCATCCCGGGTCACACCTGGCTCGCTGAGGGTCAAAAGGAAGGGCTCACTCATGGTTGGGTTGAAATTCTCTGGAGTTGATTCCATATTGAGCATACGCCATTCCGCCCGCCAAATCAATGCAACCAGCGTTAAATGCGGGTAAAATTATCCGAAAGACTGAAAATTATCCAGTTCCACAAGCACAGAGTTGCGGGGGAACTTATTGATAGGCCCTAGCGTTAAAAGAGTAGGGGATCTGCGTTTTTTTGCCACCCGTTGGAAACTGGCTCTCCCCGACCATGAACGATCATTTCCAAGCGGAGAAGCGATCTCGAAGGATCGGACCGGCTCTCCAAAGTGAGGGATTATGAAGCGCCATCATTCGCTGCGTTGGATTTCCTCGGTCGTGCTCTTTCTTTCCATCCTCTCTACAGCCTGCGGGCAGGCAACGCCCAGCCCAACCCCCCAACCCCAGCCGACGGCGAAGCCGACCTCACGCCTGCTGGGCGAGGCGCTGGCCCAACAGAACCAGGACCTCCCTCCGAAGGTGACCGGCCGCTCGCCGGCTGAAGGCGAAGAGGCCGGGCCGCAGGACAGCCTGTCCATCTCGTTCGACCAGTCGATGGACCCGGAGGCCACCGCGGACGCGCTGCAGGTCCTCGACGCGGACCAGCAGCCGGTGGAGGGCAAGGTTAGCTGGAATGGGCCGCGGACGGTGGTCTTCAAGCCGGCCAGCGCGCTGTCCCCCGGACAGACCTACCAGGCAAAGATCGGCACAGGGGCGAAAAGCGCCCAGGGAAAGGCGCTCGCTGAGGCGGTTTCATTGAAATTCCAGGCCGCCGGCGAGCTTAAGGTCAGCCAGGTCTTCCCCGCAGACGGCACCACGGAGGTCGACAGCAAGGCGGCGATCACGGTGATGTTCAACCGCCCGGTCGTCCCGCTGGTGATTGCTGAGGACCAGTCCAAGCTGCCCAACCCGCTGCAAATCGATCCGGAGGTCCAGGGCCACGGCGAGTGGATCAACACCGCTTTATTTGTTTTCCGCCCGGAGGGATTTCTGAAAGGCGGGACGAGCTATACCGTCACCGTCCCGGCGGGTCTGAACGACGCGGACGGCGGCGCACTGGCCCAGGCTTATTCCTGGAGCTTCACGACCCATCCCCCGCAGGTAGGCGAGATCGACCTGGGGGACCAAATCAACCCGGCGATGGACCAACCCAACGTGCGCCTGGACCCTACAGTAAGCATCCGGTTTCTGCAGCCGATGGACCCCGCCTCGGTCGAGGCGGCGCTCTCGCTCAAGCCGGATAGCGGCTCCACGGCCCAGCTTTCGACGCAGTGGAAGGATGAAAATACCTGGCTGACCGTTAAACCCGCCCGCCTGCTTGCCCTGGATACGCGCTACACGCTGAAGATCGAAGATTCGGCCAAAGCCGCGGACGGCGGGGCTCTGCAAAACGGCCTCACCTGGACCTTCACCACGGTCCTGCCGCCGGGGGCCAGCGTGATCCCGCCATCGAATACCGGGCCAGCGGGGATCTTTGGATTTGTGCTCAAGTTCGCCTCGCCCATGGATTTCAAGAGTCTGGCGGATAAAGTGGAGATCACCCCGGCTTTAGATGAAGTCAACAACCATTGGTATAACGAGTACGACTGGTCGCTGACCTATTTCGGGCTCAAGCCTTCGACCACTTACACGGTTAAGATCCTGCCGGGGATGAAGGACACGTACGGCAACGAGTTGCCGCCGCAGGCGCCAGTCAGCTTTACGACCCAGGCCGCACCGCCGTCGGCAATGCTTTACATGCCTGGCCTGCCGGTCTACCGCTGGGGCGGGCCGCAGGACTTTTACCTGCGCTATACCAACGTGAATACAATTAGCGCGCAGTTGTTCAGCCTCTCGAAAGACGAGTTCATGAACATGATGCGCGATTATACCAACCAGATCAGCTACGCCGGACAGGCGAGCTCTCAGGTATGGAGCTTCGCAGAGAATTCAACGGGGAAGCTGAACGAAAAGGTAATCAAAGACCTGACCTTCCAGGATAAAGCTGGAAATCCACTGGCGCCGGGGTTCTACTTCCTGGGGATGAACGCCTCGCCGCTTGCACACACGAACGGACCGTTCGTGGAAAACCGGATTCTACTGGTGGCGACGGATAATATCACCCTGAAGAACTCGCCTGGCAACGTACTGGCCTGGGCCACCGACCTGACCACCGGTAAACCGACTCCCAACCTGGCGCTGAGGGTCTACGATGGGAATTTCGCCGAGATCGCCGCTGGCAAGACCGACGCCAACGGCCTGTTCCAGGCTGACGTACCCCTTCCGGGTGAGAACATGGACCCCAACGCGCGCTACGTGCTCACCGACGACCCACAGCGCCTGGGCTTTACCTACACGTATTGGGGCAGTGGGGTCAGCCCGTACGACTTCGGGATTTCCGAACAGTATTACCAGGCCCCACAGAACCTGGTGGCTTACGTCTATACCGACCGGCCGCTATACCGCCCAGGACAACCGGTGTACTTCAAGGGCATCCTGCGCAAGGATGACGATCTGAGCTACAAGCTGCCGGACGCCAACTCGGTCCACGTGACCATCGCCGACTACGAGAAGACGGTGTACGACGAGGTGCTGCCGCTCAACGAGATGGGGAGCTTCAGCGGCCAGTTCGACCTGGGAGAGGATACCACCCTGGGCTTTTACAACATCCAGGCCAGCGTGGAGGGCCAGCAGGCCCCGGCCGGGGCGGTTGGATTCAACGTGGCCGAATACCGCCGGCCCGAGTTCCAGGTCCAGACCAGCGCCGAGCCGAAGAACGTGCTCCCCGGCGACGCATATACCGTCAGCCTGGACGCCTCGTATTATTCGGGGGGCGGCCTGGCCAACGCAGACGTCAACTGGACGCTCAACAGCGATCCATTTACCTTCACCCCGCCCGACGACCTGAGCCAGTTCAGCTTCAGCGACGCCGAGCAGGATAACTGGACGCTCTTCAACGAGGGGAACCTGCCCTCGAACGGAAAGCAGCTCGGGCAGGGGAAAGGCCA
Organism: Anaerolineaceae bacterium; assembly: GCA_035542155.1. Taxonomy (GTDB): domain Bacteria; phylum Chloroflexota; class Anaerolineae; order Anaerolineales; family Anaerolineaceae; genus DATKLX01. Next base: position 38,312 of record DATKLX010000017.1, on the reverse strand, counting down.
GACCGACGAGAACGGCAAGTTCAGCCTGAAGCAGACCGCCGACGCCGGCAAAGACGGCGGAAGCCAACGGATCACCTTCGAGGCCAGCGTCACAGATTTTGCCCTGACCACAGTCACCGGGCGGTCGGAGGTAATCCTGCACCAGAGCCAGGTCTACCCCGGCATTCGTTCGACTTCTTACGTGGGCGCGACCGGCCAGGAGCAGTCCTTCGAGCTGGTGGCGGTGGATTGGGATGGAAAGCTCCAGCCGGGGATGAAGGTCGACGTGGAGATTGTCGAGCGGCAGTGGTTGAGCGTCCAGGAGGAGGATTCCAACGGGGTGCTGCGCTGGAAGAACACCGTCAAGGAAAACCCGGTGACCAGCTTCAAAGACGTCACCCTGGACGGGCAGGGGCGCGGTAAGGTGGCCTTCACCCCGGCCAAGGGCGGGATCTACCGCGCCAGGATCACCGCGCGTGATGCCAAGGGCAACGAGGGCGCAGCTTCGGCCTTTATCTGGGTCGCCGGAGATGATTACATTCCCTGGATGCAGTCGAATAGCCGGGGTTTCCAGCTCGTCGCCGACAAAGCGACCTACCAGCCGGGCGAGACCGCCGAACTGCTGATCGCGTCGCCTTTCCAGGGCGAAGCGACCACCCTGGTGACGGTCGAGCGCGGGCGGGTGCGCGCGTCGGAGGTGGTGCAGCTCAAAGGCAACAGCACGATCTACAAGCTGCCGCTGCGGGCCGACATGGCCCCCAACGTGTACGTCAGCGTGGTGGTGGTTAAGGGGGTCGATGCGGATAACCCACGGCCCAATTTCAAGGTTGGCATGATCCGCCTGAAAGTGATGACCAGCGCCCAGGCGCTGAATGTGACGGTCAAGCCAGACAAAGCCACCGCCGGCCCTGGGGAGCGGGTGACCTATGCGGTGCACACCAGCGATGGGGATGGCAAACCGGTCAAAGCCGAGGTATCGCTGGCCCTGTCCGACCTGGCGACGCTTTCGCTGAGCGACCCCAACTCAGCGCCGATCCTGGACTTCTTCTACTCGCCGCGCAGTCTGAGCGTGAGCACGGCGCTGGGGATCACCCAGAGCAGCGAGGAATACAACGCCATGATCACCGACCACCTGAAGGCCGAGGGGGCGGGGATGGGCGCCGGGGGCGGGAAAGGCAGCGGGGTGAATGGAGTGATCGAGGTGCGCCAGAATTTCCCCGACACGGCCTTCTGGAAGGCCGACCTGGTCACCGGGGATGACGGCAACGCCACGGCGGCTGTGACTCTGCCGGATAACCTGACCACCTGGCGGATGGACGCGCGGGCGGTCACCGGGGATACCCGGGTGGGCCAGACCACCGTGGACCTGGTCAGCACGCGCCCGCTGCTGGTGCGCCCACAGACGCCGCGCTTCTTCGTCGCCGGCGACCACGCCCGGCTAGGCGCGGCGGTGCACAACAACACCGATCAAGACCTGCAGGCGCTGGTGACCCTCGAAGCCAGCGGCATCACCCTGGATGGAGAGGCGGCCCAGACGGTGCAGATCGCGGCTCACAGGCAAGCGCTGGTCACCTGGGAGGGGAACGTCCCCCTGGATTCGACCCGCGTGGACCTGACCTTCCGCGCCGCGGGCGGGGATTACCAGGACGCGTCGCGCCCGACGATCGGCACGCTGGACAACAACGGGCTGCCAGTCTACCGCTACGAGGCGCCCGAAACGGTGGGGACCGCCGGGCAGCTTTCCGAAAACGGGACGCGGGTCGAGGCGATCAGCCTGCCGGATGGGATGAAAGTCACCCAGGGCAAGCTGGAGGTGGAGCTGGCCCCCTCGCTGGCGGCGGGGATGCTGGATGGGCTGAGCTTCCTCGAGCACTACCCTTACGAATGCACCGAGCAGACCGTCTCGCGCTTCCTGCCTAACGTGCTCACCACGGCGGCGCTAAAAGGCGCCGGGCTGAGCAACCCGGACCTGGAGGCCAACCTCAAGAACCAGGTCGCCATAGCCCTGCAGAAGCTCTATAGCCACCAGCACCCCGATGGGGGCTGGGGTTGGTGGGACGAACAGCAAAGCGACCCGCTGACCTCGGCATACGTGGTCCTCGGCCTGGTCGAGGCGAAGAACGCCGGCTATGACGTCAACGGCGACGTGGTCAGCCGTGGAGTACGATATCTCCTGGCCCGGCTGATCACCTATGAGAAGCTGAATCCGCCGGAAAAGGTAAACCGCCAGGCCTTCCTTTTGTATGTCCTGGCGCGATCCGGCAGCCCGGCGGTCAGCTCGACCGTGCAGCTCTACAATCTGCGCACGCAGTTAGACCTCTATGCGCGGGCGTTCCTGATGCAGACTCTCTACATCATCGACCCGCAGGACGGGCGGCTGAAAACACTGATCTCCGACTTAGCCAGCGCGGCGATCCTCTCGGCAAGCGGGACGCACTGGGAAGAGAAGACCGCCGACCCACTCAATTGGAACACCGACACGCGCAGCACGGCGATCATCCTTGGGGCGCTGATCCGGGTCGACCCGAAGAACGCGCTGAACGCCAACGCGGTGCGCTGGCTGATGAGCAACCGCGAGAACGGCTATTGGAAGGGCACCCAGGAAAACGCCTGGACTCTGATGGCCCTGACCAACTGGATCGTGCAGACCGGAGAGCTGAAGGCGAACTACCAATACGCAGCGGCCTTTAACGGCGAGGCGCTGTTCGATGGGACAGCCAACGCAGATACCATCCGCCAGACCCAACAGCTTAGCGTCGACGTGACGAAGCTGCTCAGCGATCAGGCCAATCGCCTGGTGCTGGCCCGGGAAGGCGACGCCGGCAGCCTGTACTACACCGCCCACCTCAAGCTGTACCTGCCGGTGAATCAGATCCAGCCGCTCGACCGCGGGGTGGCTGTGTCACGCCAGTATTTCAAGCCGGATGACCCGAACACGCCGGTGACCGAAGCCCAGCCAGGCGACGTGCTCGTGGTGCGGCTGACTGTGGTGGCGCCGAATATGCTGCACTACCTGGTGGTGAACGACCCTCTGCCCGCTGGACTGGAAGCGGTCGACCCGACGCTCAAGACCAACCCGCAGGCGCTGCCACCCGACAGCTACGACTGGAAGCGGATCGACCAGGACGGCTGGGGCTGGTGGTATTTCAGCCGGATCGAGATGCACGACGAGAAGGTGGTCCTTTCGACGGACCTCCTGCCCGCGGGTACCTACGTCTACACGTACCTGGTGCGCGCCGCCACCAGCGGGACGTTCAGCGTGATCCCGCCGACGGCGGAGGAGTTCTACTTCCCCGAGGTCTACGGGCGGGGAGCGGGGAGCCAGTTCGTGGTGAACCAGTGAAAGACGGGATAAGACCGTAAAGGACGGTGCGCTTCAGTGAAGATCCGTTGGTCCAAGACATGAGTGGCGCCTATTTCACGGTGAAATGTACCCGCTGCGATTCCACCTGGCTGCCGTCGGGAGCGATCGCCTCTGCCCACAGCTCGTGGGCGCCCGAGACGAGCTTCCACCAGGCCTGGTAAGGCTCGCCGGGAAGGCCGGCCAGGACCCGGCCATCCAGCCAAACCCGCACCTGGGACAGTCCCGGCTCGACCGCCAGGCGGATCTGCAACTGCTGGCTTTCCGCGGCGGCGCTGGCCGAAAGGTGATAGATCCCCTGGTTGGGCGGGGAGATCACCAGGAGCGGCGTGCCGCTGGCGGCAGGTCCGCTTCCTGGGGTGGATACCCCGGAAGCAGCCAGGTCTGCCAACAGGAGCAGGTGGTTGGCTCGCGCCCAGGGATAGGCCCGGGGCGGCAGATCCAGGGCCAGCAGGCGAGAGATCCGCCCGGATGGGGTCGCGCTGCCGGCCAGGAGCCCGGTCGCGGCGTCGATCTCCACGGACCGGTAGAAGGTGTCCGGCCGGGTGGGCTGCGTCCCTTCGATAAACCACTCAAAGCGGCGGTAGGGGCAGGCGGGGGTGGGGAGAAGCCCAGAGAGCGAGCAGACCTCCATCTGGACCAGGCCTTCAGGCTTCTCGAACTGGCGTGCCGGCCGGCCTTCGAGGACCGCACGGATAAACTGATGCCAGATGGGAGCCGCGCCGGTCAACCCGGTCACCTGGCGCATGGCTTCGTGGCTGGCGTTGCCCGCCCAGACCCCCACGACCACATCGGGAGTGTAGCCGATCGTCCAGTTGTCGTGGAAATTGGTGGTCGTCCCGGTCTTGACCGCGGCCGGCCGGTCAATGCGCAGCAGGCTGTTACGGCCAAACCCGATCGACCGCGCGTCGTCGTCGGAGAGGATGTCGCTGATCAACCAGGCCACCCGCGGGTCAATGACCTGCACCGCCGGCGCGGGCCGGGCCTGGAACAGGACCGTTCCATCCATCCCGCGGATCTCCGCGATGGCATAGGGTTCCACCCGCATGCCGTGGTGATCCAGGGCGGCGTAGGCAGCGGTGAGCTGGAGCAGGCTGACCTCGCCGCCGCCGAGGGCCAGCGAAAGGTCGTAACGGTCCGGGTCGTTGAGGGTGGTGATGCCCAGGTGAGAGGCCAGGTCTAACAGCGTTGGGAGGTGGATGTGGTCGAGGGTCAGCACGGCGGGGACGTTCAGGGAGGACGCCAGCGCATCCCGAGCCAGCACCGGGCCGTGCTCCAGGTTGTCATAGTTGGCCGGGGTATAGGATAAGCCATCGTGGGTGACGAAGCTGGTGGCGACGTCCAGCAGCATGGACGCGGGGGTCCAGGGCTGGGGTTGAGCGGGGTCGAACGCGGCGGCGTAGATCAGGGGCTTGAGCGCCGAGCCAGGCTGGCGGGGGGCGAGGGCCATGTTGACCTCTCCGGCGTGCTGCGCGTCGCCGTAATCGGGGCTGCCGACCATAGTCAGAATCGCGCCGCTCTGCGGGTCGATGGCCACCAGCGCGGCATTGTTGACGTTATGGCTGAGCGATTTCTGCCCTTCCTCTTTCAGACGGGCGAGCTGCTCGCGGACCACCTCCTCGGCGCGGCGCTGCCAATCTAGGTTCAGCGTGGTTTTCACCTCCACGCCGCCGTGGCGGTACAAGTCTGCCGGGGAGACCAGCGAATCGAGCTGATCGCGGACCATCATCACAAAATGGGGAGCTTCCAACGGGTAGGGGGCGTCGCTGAAGACCAGCGGCTCAGCCCCGGCGAGCGCCTGCTCCTCCGCGTCGATCATGCCCTGCTTTTCCATGAGCCCCAGGACTACCGCCTGGCGCTGTTTGGCCGCGGCGAGGTCGGTGAAGGGATTGTAGGCTGTGGGGGACTGGGGCAGCCCGGCCAGGAGAGCCGATTCGGCCAGGTCCAGACGGGAAACGGGCTTGCCGAAAAAGGTCTGGCTGGCGGCTTCCACCCCGTAAGCCATGCCCCCATAGTAGGTCTGGTTCAGGTAGTAGGCCAGGATTTCATCCTTGGTGTAGCGCCGGGCAAGCAGCCAGGCCAGCAGGCTTTCGCGCAGCTTGCGCCGCAGGCTGCGTTCCACCCGCTCTTCGGGGGTCAGAAGCAGGGTTCGCACCACCTGCTGGGTGATGGTGCTTCCCCCGGAGAGCGCTTCCCCGCCGCGCAGGTTGATCCACACCGCGCGGACGATCCCGCCCAGGTCCACGCCGGGGTTCTGGTAAAAATGGCTGTCTTCGGTGGCAATGGTGGCCTGGCGGAGAGCCAGGGGAATATCGGAGAGGGGGACAACGGAATGTCGCCCGCCGTTCTGAGGGAAGACCTCGTAGAGCAATCGCCCTTCACGATCGGCGATGCGCACGCTGGGCGAGTCGAGGCGGGCAGGCAGCATTGCCGGGTCGGGCAGGTCGCGCACCACGCCCAGGTAAAACCAAAGCCCCAGGGCCAGCAGAGCCGCGAGCGGTACCAGTCCCATCCAGCCGGGCCAGAAGCGTCTCATCAGCTTGAGTATACTCCCGGGTATCAGACGCCGGATGAAGGAAAAAAGTTCACACGGGGAAGCGTTCTCTCAGGAGCAGCGAGGCGGCGTTCCTTTCGAGGGGCCGGGAGAAGAGGAAACCCTGCCCGTACGGGCAACCCAGGTCCCGCAGCCCGGCAAGCTGCTCCTCCGATTCGATCCCCTCGGCGATGGCCTCCATGCCCATATCGTGGGCCAGGGCGACGATGGTTCGCACCAGGCCGGGGCTGGTTCCATCTCTCTCGATCTCCTGGACAAACGTGCGGTCGATCTTGAGCGTCTGGACCAGGTTGGGGAAGTGGTTCAGGTATCCCAGGGCCGAATACCCGGTGCCGAAATCATCGATCTGGGTTGCAACGCCCATGACTTTCAGTTGATTGAAGGTTTCCTGCGCCGGGCCGCTGCTTTCCAGGCAGACGCTCTCGGTCAGCTCCAGCTTCAGGCTGTTCCCATCCAGGCCGGTTTCGCGGAGCACCTGTTGGATCTTTCCGGCGAAGTCGGGCTGGTTAAACTGTTTGCTGGAGATATTGACGCTGACCGTCAGGGGTGGGTCGCAGGGGTACTCCTGCTGCCACTCGAGGAGCTGGCGGCAGGCTTCACGGAGGACCCAGTGGCCGAGGGGGATGATCAGGCCGGTCTCCTCGGCCAGGGGGATAAAGCTGCCCGGCAAGATCAGGCCGCGCTGGGGATGCTTCCAGCGGACCAGGGCCTCGAAACCCGCGATCTGGGCCGTATCCAGCTTGAGGATCGGCTGGTAATAGAGCAAAAACCCGGTTCCAGACGCCAGCTCGCGGCGCATATCGTTTTCCAGTTCCAGGCGGCTGATCGCCTGCTCGCGAAGGTGCCTGTCAAAAATCTCATACCGGGAGCGGCCCATGGTTTTGGCGTGGTACATGGCGATATCGGCGTCGCGCAGGGCATCTTCGGGTTGGGCGTAATCGCTGATATCCTGTACGATGCCGATGCTGGCAGTCGCGACCACGGTCCGTCCGAGGATCTCGAAGGGATTGGCCAGGTCGGCGAGGATGCGCCGGGCGACCAGCGGGGCAGAACGGGCTTCGCAAGAGTCTTCGAGGAGAATGACGAACTCATCTCCGCCCAGGCGGGCGACCGTATCGGAGGCGCGCAGATTCCGTTTGAGCCGCCCGGCGATGGCTTTGAGCAAATCGTCGCCGGTGCTGTGACCGAGGCTGTCGTTGACCACTTTAAAGGAGTCCAGATCCATGAAGAGGATCGAAAAAGGACAGTCGGCCCGGCGGCGGGTGTATTCCATCGCCCAGCCCAGCCGGTCGAGGAAGAGAGTGCGGTTGGGCAGGCCGGTGAGCGCATCGTGAAGTGCATCGTGGCTGAGCTGCTGCTCGGCGCGCTTGCGCTCGGCGATCTCCGACTGGAGGGCCAGGTTGGTCGATTCCAAATCGCTGGCCTGGCGCTGGACCTGCTCGAGAGCGCGGCTCAGGTCGGCCGCCAGCTTCTGATTTTCCAAAAGGGCGATCACCTGGCGGATGACAGCCAATCCGATCACCACTCCCACCCCGGCGGCCAGAAGGTTGAAATCCAGAATGGAATGAGCTTGATGTGCCCGCACTAATATCCAGAAGGCAGCGATCGCCCAGATAAACCGAGCGTACTGGATGAAAAACTGCCTCAGGCCAGATAAAAACCGCTCGGAACGATGCGGGTTGCCTTGATCTGGCCGCCCGGCCAGCTCGCCCTGGCAGACGCCGGCGGCTAATGAAAGCAGGTGGGTTGTGATCCAGCCCAGGTCAGTCAAACCAGTCTGGTAGTTGTCATTCAACGTTTGGTAGCAGAAGACGCTATTGGTGACGATCAACATCGTCATGCTGGCAACCAAAAACCAAAGCGGCGCGGGATGCTGGCCCCTGGGAGGATAGAACAACAATATCGTTAAAGCCCAGAGCATAACGAGGCCACCAACGGGGTACGCCAGGCTCAGGGCCTGTTCCTGTAAGGTGTTTTTTGCAACCGAGATGATCACTGGCCCGAGGAGATAGTTACCGAAAACCAACAGTGAAGCCAGCATGATGATGCTGATATCCAGAAAAGTCTTCAGGGCTTCATAGCGGCTGGCTTTCGCATCGATCAGCAGACGGATCCCGATGAAGAAGATGGGATAGTGACTCAGATAATAGAAATCGGCGATGGAGGGAAACGGCGCCTCATGGAAACCCAATTCCAGAACTGCCCAGGTGACATCGCCGATGGCATAGCAAAGCTGGGCGACGGCGATCAAAGTCCAGGCACGGCCGAGGCGGAAGGACTGGGGCATCGTCCGCCGTGCGGCAAAGAACAGCGCGGCAGCCGCCGCGAGGCCCAGAATCGCGCTGGATATATCCGAAAAAACGAGGAATTGATCCCTGGAGGAATCGAATAGAGTGACAGCCAGGTCGACCAGGAAAGCGGCGACACAGAAGAACCCGGCCCACCAAAAGAAACGATTGCTCCCACGCATCGATGTGATCTTATCAACCATAAGGTCAACGCTCGTATCTCGATTTACATTGGTATGGTGCAAGGAACTATCCCGATTGTACCTTTTCGTCCATCGTAAATGAATTTATTTCGGATAAAAACCGCGTTTAATTTGGATTCAGTGGGATCGGATCGTTGGCCGGAACCGAAGGCGAAAATGAGACCGGATTATTGGCCGGGAATATTGAAGAAGTTATACACCGCCATGGACAGATAGGCTACCATCGTATTGATGGGATCAAAAACCAGTTGATTGGGGCTGTACAGGTAAATGTCGATCACGTAATCCCCGCCGGGTGAAAAAACGACGCCGGCATCGGCCATGTTATGGATCAGGCCATCGCTGGTCTCGACCACCCAGCCGTGCTTATGCCCGAATCGAACGCCATCCGGCAGGCCGGCGGCCAGCAGCATGGGGGTGTGGTTGCCTTTCAACAGCTCGAGCATATTCTGGCACTCAGCCTGGCTGATCTGCCCGGAAAAGGTTTCGACCAGCGCGCCAGAGTCTTTTTGGGCGCAGGTATATATCTCCGCAAGCAGCCGCCCCATCTCAGCCGGCGTGGTCTGGGCATAGATATCCGGGCTGGTGTTAATATCGGTGCGCTGGTTCGCCGGGGTGTGATAAATGTCTAACAGCGGGGCCCCGGGGGTAAAGAAGCCGGCCCAAAAGATATTTTTAAAACCCAGAGCCCGGATATCGGCGGTGACATTGAGCGGGGCGGTCACGGGGTCGAGGACTTCCTGGGCGACTTTATCGGTGGAAGGGTTGTCCGATTCGGTAATCATGTTCGCGACCAGACCGGCAACTTCAGGGGAAGTAGGCTCACCTGCGCTGCGGAATACGGAGACCATGACCGGGATCTTGATCGTGCTGGCGGCGGTGAAGGCGATCCCAGGCTCGACCGGCCGGGCATTGCGCAGGCCGAAATTGAGCTCTTTCCCACTGCGCAAGTCCTGAATATAGATCTCCAGCAGCCCGGAATAGTTCTCGTATTCGACCACCTGGCGCAGCAGCCCCTCGAGCGCGGCGAGCGAGGGGCGGGGGGCGGGCTCTCCACGGACCGGCAGTTGCACTGTGCGCTCCGTCCGTGAGAAGAGCGCGGCCCTTACGAGAGGGACGGCGGCTTCTATGTCCAATACAATCCCGGGAGCAGGTGGGGAAAAAGTGATCGCGTCGCTGTTGACCAGACTCCCCCGGGGAGCCTGGTCGTAGCGCGCCGCGATCTGATTTTCCAGATAGCGGCGGAGGACAGCTTCATCCAGGCTGGCCGAGAGGGGGATCTTCTGAGCGGCAGCTGGCTTCGCCCGCGACCAGAGTGCTTCCCAGAAGGCGACCCAGGTCCGCTGGCTGGCGCCTGAGAGACCCGCCTGGGAGATCATCTGGTCCAGGTCGAGGTGGAAGCCGACCTCATCCGGCCGGGCCTGGATGGCGGCGTCCTGGTAGCGCAGTTCCACGGGGATGGCGTAAGCGGCGCGGACGCGAGCCGCGGCCTCCTCGCGGGTCAGCCCGCCGACCGGCACCCCGGCGATCACTTCGCCGGTGGGAAACCGGTTCGCCTCTGGCCTGACCTGGAACTGGCGGTATGCAATGAGAGCCAGCCCCAGTGCGGAGAGGAGACAGAGGAGCGCGGCGGCGCGCAGCAGGAGGATGAGCGGCGGAGATTTAATCATTGCGGGTCGATGGAGTGATTGTACCGCAACTCCTTAGAGTTTGATGAATCCGGATATCAGCGACAGAAATCAGGGTAAAATCGAGGCTATGGTTGACCCTTCCCAAAATGCTTCGCTGGCCGGTCGCGCTGAAGAAAGCCGGTCATCTTCCCTTTCCAATTCTCAATCTCTGGAAACCCCACGTCCGGCAGCCGCAGACCACCCCCGGACGGCCTGGCAAGAGGCCATTGACATTCATCTCTCGATTTCCTGGGAGATGGTTGCCTGGATCGGCCTGGCCCTTCTGGCGGTTTTCACGCGCTTCTGGAACCTGGGTGCGCGGGTGATGAGCCACGACGAGAGCCTGCACGTCTACTATTCCTGGCTTCTCTCGCAGGGCGGCGAGTACGCTCACAACCCGATGATGCACGGACCGCTGGTTTTCGAGATGTCGGCGTTGCTCGACCGCCTGTTCGGTGTGAACGATTTTACCGTGCGACTACTCCCGGCAATCGCCGGTATCGCTGTCGTCGTCGGCGCGCCGCTGCTCCTCCGTCGGTGGCTGGGGAAAACGGGCGCCCTGGCTGCGGGCGGTCTCCTGCTGATTTCTCCATACGTGCTGTATTTCTCGCGCTATAACCGTCACGATATCCAGGCGGAGCTGTGGATGCTAGTCCTGGTGTTCGCCGTGTTCTCCTATCTGAACCGGAAGGATGACCGCTATCTGACCGTGGCTGCCGCGGCCCTGGCGCTGATGCTCACGGCGATGGAGATCAGCTTCATGTACATGGGGATCCTTGCTGTATTCCTGGCGGGCCGGCTGCTGGCGACCTGTGGCCTTTCCTGGACTAAAATCCGCCAGGCCGCGGAGTTCGACCTCCTGGTGGTGATCGCCACGCTGGGGGCCTTTTTCTCGTCGCCGATCGCGCTGTTGATCCTGAACCCGATCTTCAAAGCGGCGACCGGCAAGGATTTCGTGGATATCGTCACCGTGCTATCCGCCCAGGACGCAAGCTGGCTGACCGGCCCGGCCGGAGCGCGCCTGCTCTCCCTATTTCTCCTGTTTTCGAGCCTGGCGGTGCTGATTGGAGTGTGGTGGGGCGGCTTGCGCTGGGCTAAATTGTTCGCGGTCTTTGCCGTGATTTCGATCGTACTTTACACAACCTTTTTTACCAACTGGAAAGGGATCTTCACCGGCACGATTGGCTCGCTGGGTTACTGGCTCTCGCAGCACGGTGTGGACCGCGGCTCGCAGCCGTGGTATTACTATTTCATCGTTTTTCCGATCTACGAATTTCTCCCGCTGTTGGGCGCGATCGCAGGGGGGATCACCTACGCCGTGCGCTTCAAGCAGATCAGCCAGCCGGTGCGCGCTTATGTCGGTTTTCTCCTGCTCTGGGCAGGCATGATCTTCCTGGGGCTGAGCGTCGCGGGCGAAAAAATGCCCTGGCTGTCGCTCCACATCACCATCCCCTGTATTTTCGTGGCAGCCTGGTGGATCGGCGAGTTGCTTGCCTCTACCCGGACCGCTGCTGAGGCGGGAAGCGCGGTCCAGCTCCGCTCCTGGAACTGGCTGGGCCTGGCGGGGCTGGCCGGGGTCGCGATCCTCGCCGCGGCAACGATTCGCACCTCCTACCGGGTCAATTACGTCACCTACGATTACACGACCGAATTTATCGATTACGCCCACGGGGCGCCGGGGGTCAAATGGGCGGTCGAAGACGTCCAGAGGATCGCCGCCTTTACCGGCGAAGGCAAATCCATGCCGGTTGCCTATGACGATTCGATCGCCTGGCCGATGAGCTGGTACCTGCGCGATTATCCCGGCTTTTTTGGGGTGACTCCCTCCCGCCAGTCATTGAACGCGCCGGTGGTGATCGTCGGGCAAAACAACTGGCAAAAAGTGGATGCCTGGATCGGCCAGCAATACCACCGCTACGAAGTTATCCGCATGTGGTGGCCGTTGGAAGATTATAAGGATCTCACCTGGCAGCGGATCTGGTACGCGCTGACTAATCCGGAAATGCGCAGCGCCCTCTGGCAGATCTTCTGGAACCGGGATTATCGTCCATATGCCGCTCTGACCGGTAACGCGAGCCTGGACCCACCCCGCCAGTGGCCGCTGCAGGACCGGATGCGCGTCTACATCCGCAAGGACATTGCCGACCAGATCGCCGGCCTGAGGCTGAAAAACTCGCAGATCGCGGACCTGGAAACCCCGGTGGATGCCTATGTCGCTATCGAGAAAGACATCGCGCCGGAGAAAGTAGTGGGGAGCGGGATGCTCAATGCGCCGCGCAACCTGGCCATCGGTCCAGACGGCGAGATCTATGCCGCCGACAGCGGCGATGGGCGCATCGTACGCTTCGACCAGGATGGGACGGCGGGCGCCGCCTGGGGGAGCAAGACCGCCGAGGGCCAGACCCCGGCCGCACCGGGCACGTTCAACGAGCCCTGGGGAATGGCCGCTGATTCCAGCGGTAATCTCTACGTGGCCGATACCTGGAACCACCGCATCCAGAAGATTGACTCGAGCGGCAAATTCCTGCTGGAGTGGGGCGTCGCGGGCCTCTCCAGCGAAGGACCGGACCGTTTCTGGGGGCCGCGGGCCATCGCGATCGGCAAGGATGGGCGGGTCTACGTGACGGATACGGGCAACAAGCGGGTGGCTGTTTTCGACGGCAACGGCAAGTTCCTGCTCCAGTTCGACCAGCAAGGGGATGCAGCACTAGACGAGCCGGTCGGGCTGGCGATCGGACCGGATGGGAACGTCTACGTCGCCGACACCTGGAACCAGCGGGTGGCGATATTCACGGCGGATGGGCAGTTCGTACGCAGCTTCCCCGTCCAGGCCTGGAGCAGCAACGCAGTCGAGCACAAACCCTACCTGGCGATCGACCAGACAGGACGGGTGTACGTCACCGATCCGCAGACGTTCCGCGTGCTGGTCTTCACGTCCGATGGCCAGCCGCTGGCTGCCTTTGGGGCGACCGGGAACGACGCCCTGGCCCTGCCGAACGGGATCGCGGTCGCCGCGGATGGAACGGTATGGGTCGCCGACGCAGGCTCATCGCGGATCGTGGAGTACCCGGCGCTTCCGTAAGTACCTGTTCACCACAGAGGACACAGAGGAAAAGAGAATGGGGAACAGAGAGCAGTAACGGCTGAACCACAAGGAACACAGAGACCAGAAATCCGCGTCCAAAAGGCTTTATCAATAATCAGAGAGACAGGTGGGAGATGAAGAACTGCTGCCAGTGCCAGGGTATCGAGGAGCTGTTTGACCAACGGATGGTGAACAGCGAGCTGGAGGCGTACCGGCGCAAGGGTCCGGAAAAAACCACCCGGATGCTGGTCAATGCGATCAAGCAGGGAGGTATTCAGGGAGCCAGCTTGCTAGATATCGGCGGGGGAATCGGCGCGATTCAACACGAGCTGCTGGCGGCGGGCGTGGAGACGGCGGTCGACGTAGATGCTTCGCGAGCCTATCTCGCCGCGGCGCGGTCCGAGGCCGGGCGGCGCGGGCTGGCCGGGCGGATCAGCTACCAGCACGGCGATTTTGTGAAAATCGCCGTGCAGATCCCGAGCGCGGACATCGTCACCCTGGACCGGGTGATCTGCTGCTACGACGATATGGAAAGGCTGGTCAGCCTATCCGCAGCCCGGGCGAGGCGCCTATACGGCGTGGTCTACCCGCGGGATACCTGGTGGACCCGCCTGGGTTTGAAGGTGCTGAACTTCTTCTTCCGCCTGCGCGGCAGCGCGTTCCGAACCTTCGTCCACCCAACGAAGGCCGTCGAGGCCCTGGTCCGCGCCACCGGGCTGCAGCGGCGCTATTATGCCGAGAGCTCAGTCTGGCAGATAGCGGTCTTTGCCCGGGAATTGTAGATCTAAGGTCGAAACGTATTAGATTTTCACCTTGCCTTTCGAGGATCGATCTGGATTTGTCCGGTGGTAACTTCCGGGAATACTGACAGCCTATAGGATCCCAGTCCTGAAAAGGGAGGCGATTCAGGGATCGACGTGGCCGAGGTTAATTGGACGATGTATTGGACTGTATCGGAAGTCAGAGAGCCTTTGTAATAATCGCGACGCATCACGCTGGAATAGAGTTCCAGGCCCGACCCGTCGGCGTCGTAGCGCAATACGGCATCGCCGGGGTGAAGGTACTGTTTCCAATCTCCGCCGTCCCAATACAGGAATTTTTCTTTGTTCACGAACTGCCAGTAGTGGATCGTCTTTCCGAAAGTGGTAGTCCCGGTAGTCGGTCCAGTCACGGTGAACTTCTGCCCGTCGATCAACACGGTTGTGCCATTCGTATACGTCGCCCAGTAGCTCAAAATGAATGGGTCAGCCCATTTCCAGGCAGGATCACCCACTGTCGACGAAGATTTCCAGACGCCGGTAGTCGGGGAGTAATATGAATACCAGGTCATACTTCCCCAGCCGTACGGATCCGGATCGTACCAATCGGTCCAGGATGCACGCAGGGTATCCGGCTCAGAGAGCAGGTCGAAGGACGCTGTATAATGATAGCCGACCTCAGTGTAGGTGTCGCTGTGGATGTAACCTGTCCCATCCCACCGGATGTTCAAACCCATGAACAGGGGATACACAACCACCGATTGGGCGGCGCTCCACTCACCGACATTGTATTGGTTGATGCCCCGGACGCGGTAGTAATAGGCGCGTGGCGTTTTGCTATCGTAAGCGGACCAGGCGAGGCCAGGACCGCGGTAAATCTCCACGGAGCCGGAGAAATCCGCGGAAGCGGCCTCTTCCAAGATGTATACATCGGCATTTTCGACAGCGCTCCAGGACACGTCGAAATGATTATCCATGTCTCCGTTCCAGATGGGGGCGAGCAACGGAGTTCCGGGGACAGGAGGCCATTTGTTGAATACGATGGGAAGAAAGATAGGCAATGTGTCCTGGCCAGAAGCGGCATGGAGGCAAGAAGGGCAAGCATTGCGATTTGGAGGGTTTTGTTAATTTTCATAGATGGGTACTCCTTCCAGACGAGACGTTTTTGCCAGGACGGCGCGGGTTTCCGTAAAAAGCGTTATGATCCCCTATTTGATTTACAATGAGTGTTTGGGTAGAACGGGCGGCAGGCCAGATTCCCCGCTATCATCTTGCAAGCCCAATTTAATATTAGTCCAAATATCTGCCGAGTCAAGGCCAGAATGGTTTGTAACGCCAGGAAGGTTATGCATTTTTCAAAGAACGAAAATGGGGTGGGAAAGAAACGGCCGCTGATGTGCTTGACAGTGGTCTGAAAAGCGCGTATGATTCAGGTGTGACTTGAGAGCGCTCCCAATAATTTCAAAACAGGAGTTCCCAATGCAGTCTCAGTCCTTAGCAGGAAGCTGGCTGTTCCGCCAGGCAGGCACCCAGGAATGGCAGCCCGCCCAAGTACCCGGCGGAGTCCACACCGATCTCCTCGCTCTGAACGCCATCCCCGATCCATTCCGCGCGGATAACGAATGGCGCGTCCAGTGGGTCGCCGAATCCGATTGGGATTACCGGCTTACCTTCAACGTAGCCGCGGAACTTTTAAAAGAGGAGACCCTCTGGCTGGTCTGCGACGGGCTGGATACGCTCGCGACGGTCGTCCTCGACGGGGAGATCATCGGCGCGGCGAACAACATGTTCCGCCAGTTCCGCTGGGATGTGAAGTCCCTCCTGGTTGACCGGGGTCCCCACGAGCTGGAGATCCGCTTCCCTTCGCCGGTGCGCTTTGCCGCGGAAAAGATGGCGGTAGAAAGCCTGCCGGGCGTTCCCGAGGCGATCCCGGGCGGGCCTTACCTGCGCAAAGCGCCCTGCCAGTTTGGCTGGGACTGGGGTCCGCAGCTCCCACCGATCGGAATCTGGAAGGACATCCGCCTGGAAGCGCACACCGCAGCGCGAATCGGGGACCTGCACCTCCGCCAGGAACATACGGCGGGGCAGGTCACGGTGACGGCGCGGGTCATCGTCGACCGCCTGAAAGCCGCCCCCGCGGTCAAGGCCCTGACCGCCCGAGTGCGGATCAGCGCGCCTGACGGGGGGGCGCTGGAGGAGACTGCTGAAGTCTCCGCGGATGGGCGGGCGGACCTGCGCGTTTCGATCCCCCGCCCCCAGCTCTGGTGGCCCAACGGGTACGGCTCCCAACCCCTCTACCAGGTGGAGATCACCCTGGAGCAGGACGGCGCCGCCCTGGACCGCCGCGGCGCGCAGATCGGGCTGCGCACGATCGAATTGCACCAGGAAAAGGATGAATGGGGGCGCTCTTTCGTCTTTGTGGTGAACGGCCAGCCGATCTTCGCCAAGGGGTCGAACTGGATCCCGGCGGATTCCTTCCCTACCCGCATCACCACCGAGCGGTTGGAATGGCTGATCCGCTCGGCGGCGGAGACCCACCAAAATATGCTCCGCGTGTGGGGCGGGGGGTTTTATGAGGACGAGCGTTTTTACGACCTGTGCGACCGCTACGGCATCCTCGTCTGGCAGGATTTCATCTTCTCGTGCAGCGTATATCCGCTCACCGACCCAGAATTCCTCGAAAACGTCCACGCCGAAGTGGTCCAGAACGTGCGGCGCCTGCGCCACCGGGCCAGCCTGGCGCTATGGTGCGGCAATAACGAGATGGAACAGGGCTGGTGCGAATGGGAATGGATGCGCGGCGACCACCTGGCCCACCTCAGGGCGGCCTACGACAGTTTCTTCCACCAGACTCTGCCGGCGTGGTGCCATGCCGAAGATCCCGACCACGATTACTGGCCATCCTCCCCATCTTCGGATACTCCCATTACCGATCCAAACGGCCAGATCCAGGGCGACGCCCACTACTGGGACGTCTGGCACAAGCGAAAGCCGTTTACCGCCTACCGCGACCAGTACCCGCGCTTTATGAGCGAGTTCGGATTCCAGGCGCTGCCCCCCCTGGCGACCATTGCGACCTACGCCGACCGGGCCGACTGGAACATGACCTCCTACATTATGGAGCAGCACCAGAAGAACGCCAGCGGGAACTCGCTGATGGTCGGCCAGATGCTAGATACCTTCCGGCTGCCCAAGGACTTCGAAAGCCTGGTTTACCTGAGCATGGTCCTCCAGGCCGAGGGGATCCGCTACGGCGTGGAACACTGGCGGCGGCACGGCAACCGCGTGGCGGGGACGCTCTACTGGCAGCTCAACGACTGCTGGCCGGTCGCCTCCTGGTCCAGCCTGGATTACTACGGGCGCTGGAAGGCGCTCCACTACGCGGCGCGGCGTTTTTACGCCCCAATGATGCTCTCGATCGAGGATGAGCCTGCCCGGCAGGGTATCTTTTTGACCAGCGACCTGTCCCGGCCATGGAATGGGTCCGTGCACTGGTCGCTGGAGACCCTGGACGGCGAGATCCTGGACGGGGGCAAGGAAGTCGTCTGGGCAGCGCCGCAGGTCACCACGCACGTCTGCACCCTCGACTTCAGCAAGCGCCTGAATCTGGACGGCCAGCGCGAATGGATTTTCGTTGCCGAGCTTCGGCAAGGCGACCAGCGGGTTGATCTGAAGGTCGCGACCTTCGTCCCTACCAAGCACCTTTCGTTGCGGGACCCGGCGATCCAATCTAGCCTGCGGCGCATCGACGGCCGGCTGGTGATCGATCTCGAGGCGCAGTCGCTGGCGCGCCTGGTCGAGGTCTCTCTCGATGGACAGGATGCGGTCTTCAGCGACAACTATTTCGACCTGCCCGCCGGCCGGGCCGTCCGAATCGATTGCGCGTATCCCGAAGGGTGGACTTTAGCGCAGGTCCAGGAAGCTCTCAAAGTGCGCTCGGTGTACAACTCGTACGCCTGAACCGGCGTTTCATCCCCAGTCCCCTGTACAACTCCGTCCAGGGGACTGCGACTCTCCAGTACAACCCGGCTGTCACATCTCATCTTGCCTAATAAGGGAGGCTATTCCATGCAGGACATCCAATCCATCATCAGCCAGATGACCCTCGAAGAAAAAGCGGCTCTGTGCACCGGAGCCACCGTGTGGACAACCCAGGAAGTGGAGCGCCTGGGCGTGCCCTCCATCACAATGAGCGACGGCCCGCATGGCGTGAGGCGCGTCGCAAACGCCACCGGGCTGACCAGCAAGAGCATCCCAGCGACTGCTTTCCCGACCGCTTCGTGCACGGCTTCGACCTGGGATTTGGACCTCGTGCGCGAGATGGGCGCGGCGATCGGACAGGAATGTGTGGCCCTGGGAGTGGATGTGCTTCTCGGGCCCAGCAATAACATGAAGCGCACCCCTCTCTGCGGGCGCAATTTCGAGTATTTTTCCGAAGACCCTTTCCTCTCCGGGGAACTTTCGGCCAGTTGGATCGACGGCGTGCAGAGCCAGGGCGTTGGCGCCTCGCTCAAGCACTTCGCGGCCAACAACCAGGAGTACCAGCGCCTGTGCATCGACGCGCGGATCGACGAGCGGACCCTGCGTGAAATCTACCTGGCGGCCTTTGAAACCGCGGTTAAGAAAGCCAGGCCCTGGACGGTGATGTGCGCCTACAACAAGCTCAACGGCGTTACCTGTTCCGAGCATCACGAGCTGCTCGTAGACATCCTCAAGAAGGAGTGGGGTTTCGAGGGCGTGGTGGTCTCGGATTGGGGCGCGGTCCACGACCGGGTCGCGGCGTTGAAAGGCGGCCTGGACCTGGAAATGCCCGGCCCGAAACAGCGGCGCGTCCAGGCGGTGGTGGACGCGGTGCGCGCCGGAGAGCTGGATGAGGCGGCGGTGGACGAGGCAGTGCGGCGCATCCTGCGGATCGTGTTCCTGGCGGAGGAGACCGTGAAAGGCGGCGGGTTCGACGCGGCGGGCCACCATGCCCTGGCGCGGAAGATCGCCGGCGAGGGGATGGTGCTGCTCAAGAACAACGGTGTGCTACCATTGAAGAACCCGCAGCGAATCGCCGTGATCGGGCGCGCCGCGCAGGAGCCCTGTTTCGAGGGCGGCGGCAGCTCGCACGTCAACCCTACCCGGGTAGACGACCCTCTCGAGGAGCTGAAGAAAGCAGCCCCCGCCAACACGGAATTCACCTACTCGGAAGGCTATCCCAAAGATGACAGCCTGCGCCAGGACCTGATCGACGCGGCCGCCGAACAGGCGCGCGCCGCCGGGGTGGCCCTGCTCTACATCGCCCTGCCCGGGTACATCGAATCGGAGGGCTATGACCGGCCCGGCCTGGACCTGACTCCCCAGCAGGTGGCCCTGATCCAGGCGGTGTACACGGTCCAACCCAACACGGTGGTGATCCTCCACAACGGCTCGGCGGTGGCGATGAGCGAGTGGATCGACGGCGCAGCCGCGGTCCTCGAGGCGTGGATGATGGGCCAGGCCGGCGGCGGGGCGATCGCGGACATCCTCTTCGGAAAGGTAAACCCGTCCGGCAAGCTGGCGGAGACCTTCCCCGTACGCCTGGTGGATACCCCGGCGCAGATCAACTTCCCCGGTGAATACGGACAGGTGCGCTATGGCGAGGGCCTGTTCATCGGCTACCGCTATTACGAGTCGAAAGACATGCCGGTCCTCTTTCCGTTCGGTTTTGGGCTGAGCTATACCAGCTTCGACTACCGCTCCTCGCGCATCTCGGCGCGGACCTTTCGCGACGTCGATGGGCTGACCGTGTCGGTCGATGTGACCAACAGCGGCGCCATGGCCGGGAAAGAGGTCGTCCAATTTTATGTACGCGACCACCAGGCCAGCGTGGCGCGACCAGTCAAGGAACTGAAAGGCTTCGTTAAGCTCGATCTAGCCCCGGGCGAAACGAAAACAGCCACGATCCACCTGGACACGCGCGCCTTCTCCTTCTACCACCCGGTTCACCGGCGCTGGGTCGCCGAGAGCGGCAGGTTCGACATCCTGATCGGCGCCTCAGCGGCGGATATCCGCTGCGTTGAGACGGTCACCCTGCAGAGCACCGTTGAGCTGCCCTGCATCCTCAACAACGAATCGACGGTCCGCGAATGGCTGGAGGACCCACACGGCAGGCCGGTCTTCGAGCCGCTTTACCGGCGGCTCAAGGCGCAGATGAAGGAAGTTTTTGGCGGCGGCGAGGAAAATAAGAGCGCGATCGGGATGGACACCGAACTGTTCTTCATGGATATGCCCCTGTCAGGTATTCTGGATCATATCCCCGAGGAGCGCCTGCCCAGACCAGCCGAGGAGATGATCGAAGAAATGCTCGACCAGGTCTACCGAAGAGCGGCCTGAATGGACGGCTGGCGCTTTATCGATGATAGCGGAGATTTTCACCTCGAATCGCCGCAGGCGACAAGTGGGCTGTATTTTCCGCTGGTCAACGAAGCCGGGATGATCTCGGTGGTCACCCCGCTCCTCCACGGGGACGTCAAGACCGGCCAGCACACCTTTTTGACGCTACCCGTCTCGGTGGAAGACCTGCACAACACCCGCTCCGGGCGCAACTTCTGGGTTGCCAGCGAGAAGCACGGGGCGTGGTCTGCCGCCGGGAACTCGGCGCGGCAGACCGTCCAGCGTTTCTCCCCCGGCGAAGATGCGGTATCGCTCGACGCCGGTTTTTTGTGGCAGCGCCTGACCCGCTCCTGGCCGGCTTCCGGCCTGCGCGCCGAGATCACCAGCTTCGTCCCCGCCGCGAGGGAACGGGTCGAGCTCATGAAGGTGGTCTTGACCAACCTGGGCGCCGAGACCCTCGAGCTGACCCCGACCGCGGCGATCCCGATCTACGGGCGCTCGGCGGATAACCTGCGCGACCACCGTCACGTGACCTCCCTGCTGCAGCGGGTCGAGTGCCGCGCGGCAGGGGTGCTGGTCTGCCCGACGCTCTCCTTCGACGAGCGCGGCCACCGCCCCAACCGGGTGACTTACGCGGTGCTCGGTGTCGAAGGCGATGGGACCCGACCAGCGGGCTTCTTCCCGCTGGTCGAGGACTTCATCGGAGAAGGCGGCAGCCTGGACTGGCCAGCCGGGGTCGTCGACCCGGTCCGGCAGAACTCGTGCGTCCCGGCCGGGACGACCTGCGCCGGCTACGAGGCCCTGGGTGGAATCCGCTTCCGGGACGTTTCTCTGGTCCCTGGCGAAAGGCGCGCATACGTGATCCTGCTCGCCGTTCTCGATGAGACCGAAAGCGCGGAGGCGCTTCTGGAAACCTACGCCAGCGAGGCGGCCTTCGACGCGGCCCTCGAGCGCACCAGGACCCACTGGAATGAAAAGCTCAGCGGTTTATCCTTCCACTCGGGGGAAAAACAGCTCGACCTGTGGCTGAGATGGGTTGGCCTGCAGCCGATACTGCGTCGCCTGCTGGGCAATTCGTTCCTGCCTTACCACGATTACGGCCGCGGCGGGCGGGGCTGGCGCGACCTGTGGCAGGACGTCCTCGCGCTGCTGGTGATGGACCGGGGGCAGGTGGACGAGCAGTTGTGGAGCAGCTTCGCAGGAGTGCGCCTGGACGGCAGCAACGCAACCATCATCGGCAGCCGCCCAGGGGAGTTCAAGGCCGACCGCAACGATATCCCACGCACCTGGATGGACCACGGCGCCTGGCCGTTCCTCACCACCCGCCTCTACGTCGACCAGAGCGGGGACCTGGACTTTTTGCTCCGCGAGCAGGTTTATTTTAAGGATCGCTTCGCCTGCCGCACACGCGAGATCGACAGCGAATGGGAGCCGGCCCAAGGGATCGTGCAGCGCACCGTCTCCGGCGAAGTCTACTCGGGGAGCATCCTCGAGCATCTCCTCGTCCAGCACCTGACCGCCTTTTTCAACGTCGGCGCGCACAACATGCTGCGCCTGGAGGGCGGCGACTGGAACGACGGCATGGATATGGGCGCCCGGCGCGGCGAGAGCGTGGCTTTCAGCGCGTTCTATGCCGGCAACCTGTTCGAATTGAGCGGGCTGGTCCTGAAGCTGGGTGAAAAACGGGGCCTGTATTCCATTGGGCTGGCGGCCGAGCTGCTCCCGCTGCTGGACACAGTAGAGAACGGGGTAGACTATACCTCTCCCGCCGCGAAGCAGGCCCGCCTGGGCGAGTATTTCCACACGGTGCGCCACACCATCTCGGGGAAAAAAGTCAGCGTGAGGCTGGTGGACCTGGCCCGAGACCTGCGCGCCAAAGCAGACAGCCTGAGCGGGCAGATCTGCGCCCAGGAGTGGATCGAGGGCCGCGAGGGCTACGCCTGGTTCAACGGCTACTACGACGACGATGGGCAGCGCCTGGAGGGCGACGATCCGGGTGGGGTACGGATGACTCTCACCGGCCAGGTCTTCCCGCTGATGTGCGGGTTGACCAGCCGCGAGCAGGCCCGCGCGGTGGCACGTGCGGTGGAGCGCAATCTCCACGACCCGGCGCTGGGCGGCCCGCGGCTGAACACGGACCTCAAAGAAGTGCGACTCAACCTGGGACGCTTCACGGGCTTCGCCTACGGCCACAAGGAGAACGGGTCGATGTTCAGCCACATGGCAGTGATGTACGCTTATGGGCTTTACCGCCAGGGATTGGCCCGCGAAGGTTACCGCGTGCTGGAGGAGATCTACCGGCACTGCGTCGACTTCGCCGCCTGCAAGATCTACCCGGGCATCCCGGAATACATGAGCGACCGCGGGCGGGGGATGTATCCCTACCTGACCGGCTCGGCGAGCTGGTACCTGCTCACCCTGCTGACGCAGTCTTACGGCCTGCGCGGCGATCTGGGCGACCTGATCCTGGATCCACAATTGGTGCGCGAGCAGTTCGACGGCGATGGGCGCGCTGGCGTGAGGACCCTGTTCGCCGGGCAGACGCTGGAGGTAACCTTCATCAACCCAAAGGAGCTGGATGCCGGCGAGCGCCAGGTGGGCAGGGCGCTCCTGGATGGGAAGGAGCTCACGTTAGACCGCCCGGCTGGTACGACGCGCATCCCGCGATCTATGCTGGCCGAGCTGGATGCGAATGTTGTCCATGAGTTGGTGATCGAGTTGGAAGAAAAAGCTGGGGCACGGATTTAACGGATCGTATGGATCAACACGGATAAAAAAATTGAACCATAAAAAACACAATGATCACGAAGAGCAGTGAAAATCCGTAGGATCCCTGCCATCCGAGTCCAGAATTTGAGGAGACATGATGGGCCTCGACGACAGCTTGATCGAAATTCGCGAATATGATGGGGAAGGGTATCTTCCGCTGGTCGATTACCAATCCTGGCGGGTGGCAATCCTGAGGTATATCGACGAGCTGCTCCCGGAGCGGATCGATACCATGGAACGGCACGACGAGACGGATGAAGTGTTCGTACTGCTGGCCGGGCGCTGCTTGCTGTTCATCGGCGAGCCGGGGTCGGATCCGGATGGGGTCGAGCGCATCCATCCGGTCGATATGCAGGCATTGAGGCTCTACAATATCAAGAAGGGCTGCTTCCACACCCACACCCTCGACGAGGCGGCCACAGTGCTAATCGTCGAGAACCGGGATACCACGGCGGAGAACTCGACCCAGGTGACACTGTCTGAGGAGCAACAGGAAGAGCTGATCCGTCTGACGCGAGAAGTGTGGGGGAAAAGAGAAAACAGTAAAGATCTTCAAGACTGAGCTTCGAACACACGGGCGATTTCGTCGCGGGCGGGGTGGGGGAGCAGTTCGCCGCTGGTCGCGTCGATTACCCCGGGGGAGCCAGCCTCGGCCCGGCCGATCTCCGCGCAGAGAATCCCCTCGACTTCCAGAGCGCGAATAATCTTTTCGCTCTCGCCATCCGGTGCGGCGACCAGCAGCGCGCCGGAGGCAATCGCAGCCAGCGGATCGACGCCGAAGGCCGCGCAGACCCTGCAGGCCAGATCCGGGATGAGAATCGCTTGCGGATCCACGCGCAATCGGCACGAGCCGGCCTGGGCCAGCTCCCATAATGCCGTGAGGACCCCGCCTTCGGTCGGGTCGTGCATCGCGCTGACCTGGCCCGCGGCGCAAGCGATCTGCGCGTCACGCAGCACGCTGATCCCCGGGTCGAAGAGATAGTTCTGCGCCTGCTCGATCTCTTCGCGGCTGAGGACGGCGCTCAACCGCCCGGGAAGCTCGCGGGCCAGGATCGCCGTCGCCTCGATCGGGACGCCCTTGGTCAGCAGCACCCGGTCGCCGGGACGGATGCCAAGCGGGGTGACCAGCCGCTCCGCCGCGACCTCGCCGATCAGCGTCCCCATGGCGATGGGCCGCTCGAGGCCGGCGGTGATCTCGGAGTGCCCGCCGATCACGCTCACCCCGGCTGCCTCGCAAGCGGCGGCGAGCTGCGCGGCCAGCTCGTCGACCAGGGCCGGGGTCGTTTTTCCTTCGGGGAGGAGAAAAGTGGCCATCAGCCAGCGCGGCCTGGCGCCGGTGGTGGCGATGTCATTGGCGTTGACCTGGAGCAGGTACCAGCCAATCTCGTCGGTGGCGAAGGTGATCGGGTCGGACTTGACCACCCAGAGCCGGTCGCCCATCTCGATTACCGCGCAGTCCAGGCCGATCCCGGGGCCCAGGCGGACCTGCGAGTCGCGAGTGGGCAGCCGCTTTAACATCCGATCGAGCAGCTCAGGGGGAAGTTTACCGGTGGGGAGAGGCGTTTCGGGGGAAAAAGTCATCGCGGCGTCCAGGGAAGTGAGTTCCAACTATTGTATACTGGATTTCCAGAACCTGGTCTTGATCGTCCTTTGCCGAAAATGCAATTTCGATTAGAATGGATTCGCAACCCAGGAGGAAACCATGTCCTCTGCGGAGGATCCGGATCAAAAGAGCTCGCTCAACTGGCGCTGGTTCGCCACCGGAGCGGCGGCGGTCGCGCTGGTGGGGATTGTCGCCGTGATCGCCAGCGCGCTGGTAACCGGCAGGCTGAGCGGTCTCCCCTCGCTGGCGGGGACGCCCGCGCCCACCGAGTCTGGGGATGGCGCAGATCTGAACGTCACCCAGGAGGTCAAGGGCATCTGGGAAGCGCTGGTGATGATCCCATATGGCGGGACCGATGCGTCCGCTAGCCGCAATTTCTCACCCATCACCATCCACGAGACTTTTGGCGTCAGCGGGCAGGTTTGCGTGGTCAACCGCGGCAACCAACCGACCGAAGGTCTCTACATGCGCGGCGACCTGCAGTACGCCGAGCCCTCGGGCCTGTACCAGGACATGACCGGCATCCGCTTCGAATATTATGCCGAGGAACAGCTCAAGCCCGGTGAGGGGCGCTGTTATCTTTACCGGATGGATTTTCTGCCCGTCGTCGAGGCTTCCTACCGCATCCGCACCCAGGTCACGGTGCAGAACGGCGAGGGTTATCTGCCGGGCGGCAAGAACTGCCCGGGCGAAGAACGCTGCCCCACCGGCCCGCGGATCGACACCAATTTTGTCCTTCCCAGTGAGCCCTCTACGCGGACGGAAATCACCGCCACCCCCTTCTTCCCCACCGCGACGATCACCATCACCCCGACCCTGACCGTCGGCCCGACCTACACTCAGGTTCCCACCTACACCCGGACCATCACCCAGACCCGGACTCAGGTGCGCAGCGCCACCTCGACGGTGACCAACACATTCTCACCGACCTATACGGCCACCCCCAGTCCCTCAACGACGTCAACGACGACATCCACGGCGACCCCCTCGCAAACCAGCACGGAGACCTTCACGTCTACCGCCACCTCGGGGGACACACCGACCGCCACAGCCACTTCGACCAACACCGCGACCCTCACGCCAGCTTCCGAATAACCCGGCGCAGCCTACACCACGCTGACCCGCAAGTCCTGCAGCAGCCGGTCGATCTCGCTGCTGCGTTGATATTTCTTCAACAGGCTCCAATCATGGGCTGTTTCAGCCCGGACCAGGTCTTTCGCCACCACCGCGTGCTCCAGCCAGCTGAAGATGGCCTGGTTGGCCGGGCCTTCATCTCCCACGGAACAGTGGCTCGCCGCCCAGCCGTCCGAAAAGGTAAGTTCATGGATCGCTGCCGGGCAGAGCAGCTCGCTGACAAACCGCAGGATCGAGAGGGTCGTTTTGGTATCCGTCTGCTGGTACTCGCCTTCCCCCATCAAAATCAAAACCGGGCATTCAATCTGCGAGGCCAGGCCTTTGATATTGAAGCCCTTCCAGGCGGCGAGCAGCTCGTGAGGCTTGCTCACCCCAAAGTCCCACCTGGAATGGTTGGCAAACCCGCGCAGCTGCGGGCTGACCTTTTCCAGCGATGTAAAAATCGCGTCGAACAGGCCGGGCAGAGCGCTGCGCAGTACGGCCGGCATGACCGCTTCCCAGGCCTCAGCGACATCTACGACGATGCCGCCGAAACAAACGCAGGCGCAGATCCGCTTCTCAAAGGCGGCTACCCGGGCGGCCAGCTGGGAACCAAGCGAGTAACCAATCAAGGCGATCCGTTTCGCGTCAACATCTTCGCGCTGGACCAGGTAATCCACGACCGCTTTTACGGGGACCTCGAAATCGGGGCGCAAGTACAGGTGGGGATTCATCTGGAACGCGCTCCACTGGCCCGGCCCTTCGAAGACCAGGCAGTTCCACCCGCGGCTGCGAGCGGTCAGTCCAATCCAGTGGACCATCTCCTCGTTCGTGCTGTCAAAGCCGTTGATCACCAACAGGGTTGGCCGCCGCCCCGAGCCGCCCGAGAGGAAATATCCTGGCAGGCGAGCGCCTTCAAAGGGAATTTCGACCACTTCAATCGGCGGATCGAACAGACCGGCGGCCCGCTGGAAGCTCTCCCGGCTCAACCGGATGAACTCGTCCAGACGCTCATCGGTGGGGGGCATGGAGAACATGGCCGCGCGGTAATAGTTGCTCGCCCGCAGAAAGGCATTTCGCGCCGCAGCCGAATTGCCTTCGGAATGCTTCTGCCCGGCAGTCTGACCCGCCTGCCATGCAAGGGCTGCCCACTCCTGCACCCAGCTCTCCGGATCACTGCTCTGGATGCGGGCGGCTGCCTTGAGGCAGTCGCTCACCTCAGCCCCGCCGGTCGGCGCGACCATGAGCGTTCTGGCAAAGTTGAATTGAAGCGTCCCGACATCCATATTGCTGAAATCGAGCTTCATACGATCCCTCCTTTATTCCTTCACCCCGGCGTTCTCACCGGGCTGGTTTGCCAGCAGCCCTCGGGTGACAAATTCGGTCACGAACTCTCGGGCCCGTTCGACCGCCCGCGGGGAATTCAGATCGCTCCCGGGGAAAAATGTCCGGAAGAGGGGGATGGAGGCCAGGAACAACATCGGCACCAGATTGGCGATGATGACCTGGATGGTGGGGTCAAGATCCGTATGCAAAAGGCCAGCCTCCTGGACCCGGGACATGAGTGGCGCCAGGGCGCCCAGCTCATCCGCGCCAATCTGATCTGCGATCCGGGTGTAGGTTTGCCAGCCTTCCGCCATCTCCCAGAGAAAAATCCGCGCCATGTGCGGATTTTGAATGTAAAAATCGAAAACCTGGCCGATAAAGCCTTTGAAGAGGGGGGCGGCGGTCCCGGCCTGGAGGCTGGATCCGCCTTCCAGAAGCGCGGAGACGACCTGGTTCTGGGCCTCACGGGTTTGCGCGTCGGCTCGCCGGATCACCTCGGCGTACAGGCCGAGCTTGTCTCCAAAGTACTGGAAGATCAGGCTCTTGTTGTAGCCGGATGCCGCGGCGATCGCATCGATGCGCGCCCCATCGAACCCGTGCTCGGCAAACATTTGCGTGGCGGCGTTCAGAATGGCTTCGCGCGTTTCCTCTGCGTGATGTCCATGTCCGTGTCGTAGATTAACCTGCGCCATATGATCCTCCTTTAACTAACCAATTAGTTATATAACCAACTGGTTAGATTATGACTCAACTAGGGATCGTTGTCAAGAGGGAAAATTCAGCCCTTATTTCCTTCATGACAAAAGTAGTGTTTTGCTAAATAGGGCAACGGCTGACCAGAATCTGGCATGGTGGCCAGGAGATTGCTTCGTCGCCCTGGACTGTCCGTCCAGGACAGCCGGGTGCAGGCAGGACAGGCGCAGAACGCTTCTCCCAGTAATATGACTGGAGCGGCTTTGAATGGATGGCAGTACAATCGGTTCTCGGTTCTTGCTCCCTCTATTCCCTTCTTCGCTAAAAAAGGCTACAATTCAGGGATAGATTAGCTCTTCTGTCACAAATTGGGTGATAAGGTTCAGAGGAAAGGAGAAAATATGATGTCGGCAAGACCTCATCTCGTTAAATGCATTCTGCCCCCGTTCATCCTCGACCACATCGCCAGCAACGGTAGCGATCTCCAGCGGGCGCGGGCGTCCCAGACCCAGCAGCAGTCAGCCCAGTTCCGCGCACAGCGCGCCGCTGCCGCTACTATGCAGGCATCCAAAGCCCCCGCGGCTGGCGCGGGCAAATCAAGGAACGTCTACACGGCGAACTCTGGCACGTCGCTCCCCGGCCAGCTCGTGCGCCAGGAAGGCGGCCCGCCGACCGGCGACCCGGCTGCTGATGAGGCCTACGATGGCGCCGGCCTGACCTACGATCTCTACTGGGACGTGTACCAGCGCAACTCGGTCGATAACCAGGGTCTGCGCCTCGATTCAACCGTCCATTACGACCGCGGCTACGACAACGCCTTCTGGAACGGCGCGCAGATGGTCTACGGCGATGGGGACGAAGACCTGCCACCGGATCAGCGGCTCTTCAACCGCTTTACCATCTCCCTCGACGTGATCGGCCACGAGCTAACACATGGAGTGACTCAATATACTGCCAACCTGGCTTACCAGAACCAGCCCGGCGCGCTGAACGAATCGATGTCGGATGTATTTGGCTCGCTGGTCAAGCAGCGCAGCCGCGGGCAAGACGCCGCCTCCGCGGATTGGATCATCGGCGAGGGCCTCTTTACCGCCAACGTCCATGGGGTGGGCATCCGCTCGATGAAAGCTCCCGGCACGGCCTACGACGACCCGGTCCTGGGAAAAGACCCACAGCCCGCCCATATGAGCCAGTACGTGAACACCACCCAGGACAACGGCGGGGTGCACATCAACTCCGGCATCCCCAACCACGCTTTTTACCAGGTAGCCACGGCCATCGGCGGGAACGCCTGGGAAAAGGCCGGCCAGATCTGGTACGTGACCCTGCGGGACAAGCTCAACCCGACCAGCAACTTCCAGGCCGCCGCGGACCAGACCTTCGCCGTCGCCGGAAGCCTGTTCGGACAGAACAGTCTCGAGCAGCAGGCTGTGAAGGATGGTTGGGCGGCAGTTGGGATCACGGTGGGCGGGGGTGGGACGCCCGAGAGCCCGGGTTGTTTCGCGGGGCTGCTCAAGGCGCTGGGGTTCCGGTCGGTGCTGTTGTGAAAATCAGCCTGGAACGCAGCGGCGGCTTTACCGGTATCTCTTCGAAAGTAACCCTCGATACGCAAGAACTGGACCCGGCGGAGAGAGCGGAGCTGGAAACGCTGGTGAATAAGTCCGGATTTTTCCAGATGCCGGAGAAAATCGACTCACCGGGCCTGGGCGCAGACCGATTCGCCTACCGCCTGACCGTCGAAGACGCCGGCCGCAGCCATACCGTCGAGGCGGTCGAAGGATCCATTCCGGAAGCGCTCCAGCCGCTCATCGTCCGCCTGAACCAACTCGGCCGCCGCTCGCGCGGATAACAGGTTTACCACATACTATGACAAACCATGCCAACCGGCTGGTGGTCGGGATCTCGGGCGCGTCCGGCGCACGATTGGGTATTCGCCTGCTCGAAGCCCTGCGCGCCGCCGAGATCGAAACCCATCTCGTCATCACCCCCTCGGCCCGGCGGACGATCGTCCAGGAAACCAACTGGAAGGTTGAGGACGTTCTCGCTCTTGCCGCCGTAAGCTACAGCATCGATGACCTCGGCGCGGCAATCGCCTCGGGTTCTTTCTTCACCCGCGGTATGGTGGTGATTCCCTGCTCGATCAAGGCTCTGTCCGCGGTGGCCAACAGCTATAGCGCCGACCTGCTCAGCCGCGCCGCGGACGTGACCCTCAAGGAAGGTCGCCCACTGGTCCTTGCTGTGCGCGAGACGCCGCTCCACGTCGGCCACCTGCGCCTGATGCGCCTGGCGGCCGAGGCCGGGGCGGTGATCTTCCCGCCAATACCGGCGTTCTACGCCCGCCCCCAGACGGTGGAGGAGCTGGTCGATGGGTTTGTCGGCCGCGTGCTCGACCGGTTGGGGATCGAAAACGGACTGGCCTACCGCTGGAGTGGGGTTCAGGCGGAAGATAAAAAGTAGGGCGCAGCATAGAAAGAACTGCTGGCCCTGCCGGTGATGATCCTGGCGACGCTCAGCGTGGACTGCCAGCCTCACGCCGCCGTGGCGATCTATGCCCCGTCCGACGGCAGGAGCGGGGCTCGGAGCCTGCAGCTCCGCGGCCGGGCGCGACACGCTCTTCGCCTTCGTGCCGGCCTGGATCCGCGGAATCGATCACAGCCGCGGATCTGGCGATTCGGACGAGTGGAACGTCTCCTGAAACGCCGCTCTACTTTTCCATGCGGTCGATGATCTTCTGCAGCTCATCGTTGACCTGGCGCAGGGCTTTGACCAGGCGCGGGCGGATTTCCTCGGCCGTCTGTTCGGTGGCGACGCGCAGCGATTCAGCCGCCCGGTTGGCTTCGGTCTTGATCTTCTGCCCCTCGGGCGAAGCAGCGGTGTCCTGCATGGCCTGGTCGACGTTGCGCGCGATCGATTCCAGCCCGCTGCGCATCTCCTGCAGGCGCTGCTGGTTCTCTTCGCTATTCCAGGCTGCACGGAACGCCTTCGCCAGGCTCTCGCCCAGGGTCTCGAACTGCTTGCCGACATCTTCCCACGCGTCTCCGCTGCTCGTGGTCTCTTTTTGCGGTTTGTTCTGTTGATCGCTCATTTTACTTTTTCCTTTTTGATCCATTCCCTGATTATTTATTTTCCAACTTCACCGTCAGGTTGATCTGCACGTTGTCGTTGGTAACCTTAACCGAATCGAAAGTAACGTGGTCGCGGTTTTCCACGGCGGACTGCCTCAGGCTCTTCGCGACTTCCTCGTTGGTCGACTGCACGCGCGGGTCGTCCAGGCTCATCCCGGGGATATCCACCCCGACGATCTCGGCTTTGAGCTCCCCGTCTACGGCGGCCAATTTTACATCGTAGCTGCCCGAGACCTGTTGGCCCTGGTGAGTGCGCGTACCATAGACGCGGATCAGACCGTCGTGCAGGTCGACTTTGGCGACCTTGTCGAGCAGGTCGCGGTCGCGATCTACGGAGCTATCATGGGCGTTGGATAACATGGTGTTGATCTGATCTTCGGTGAGCGTGACCTGGAAATCCAGATTGTTGCCGATCTTCGAAGTGATCCCGCTGAAGCCGCAGGCCGCGGAGGTGAGCAAGACGAATAGACCCACCAAAATGACGATCGTGGTCAAGTTAATTGTAGCGGATTTTGTCGTTTTCATGGGTTTTCCTTTGAAGGATTCAAATGAGAGGACTGGCTCAAAGCCAGGTTCTATGCGAAAGAGAAAGATCTATTCCATATACGCCGGAAAAAGGATTTGGTTGCAGAAATCCCATTGGCAAAATTAAGGAAGGAACTTTTCATGAAAGCCTTACTCCACAAAATCGTATATCATTTTTTCTACTTCTACCCTGCGTATTCTCAGACTTTCCTTCGCCTACGGTACTGACGGCGCCCTCAATGGGCGTTGATCCACTTCGATTGCAGACTCTTCAGCAGGTTGTCTCTCCACATGGAGAAAGCCTTGGTTTCTTTGGTCGCGCATTAGTCGTTGATGGGGCACACCTGGTCGTTGGCCCACCCCGTCATACGGGCGGAACCGATTACTATCACGGCGCTGCCTATTTCTACACCCTGGAAAAAACCATTGGATTATGAAGACGTACATTGAGCCCACTCCAGGAGGCTCCTTTGGCGCTGCAGTGGCGATCAGTGGAAATACTGTCGCGATTGGCGCTCCCTGCCAGCTTAACAAACCTGTCAGTGAATATGGCACCAAACACCGCACCGTCTTAATCTATACCTGGGATGGGGACACTCCGGTCCCTCAACAATCCATTGTCTCCCCCGCAAGCGGTGATTGCGATGGGTGGTTTGGCAATTCGCTGGCAATAGAAGACGATACGCTTCTAGTTGGCGCACCTTTTGCAAATGAAAACTCGAGAAATTACGTAGGATCCGCATACCTGTATACTCGGGTGAATGGCACCTGGACTCAGGCAGCCAGGTTCAGCGTTCCGGGTCAAATCGGCAGCGAGTATTTTGGCAAAGCGGTTGCTTTATCGGCTGCTGGGGATGCAACCTTTGTCTCTGCATCCCAAAATTAGACTGACTAGATAAAACCAGGGGCAGTTAATGTGTTCCCAAAACCGGTTGGCGGATGGCAGAATGCGACCGGTGAGATTATCCTGGACCATACGGGCAATCCGAGCGATCTATTCGGCCAGTCTCTCGCGGTAGATGGAGATCAGGTTGCGGTTGGCTCGGGGTACGAAACAGTTAACGGCAACGAGGGACAGGGGAAAGTATATTTCTATCAAAAACCCGCTGGGGGTGGAGTGGAACGATCGCTGCCACAGCGGCGGTGACGCCCGCGGATGGAAAAGCCTATGACCGGTTTGGGTATTCCATCGCTTTTGACGGGTCCAATCTGGCGGTCAGCGGCAGCGACAAGCGGAAGATTTATCTGTACTCGAAAGATGGGACGGGCGCATGGCTTCCCAGGTTTCCCATCTTTCAACTTGCGGGCAAACAAGATATGGGGACGGTATACGTCCTGGGTAAATCCCCGCTTCACATCATGCCTGTGGGAGGAATGATCTATGAAGGAGGCGGTTCCCTGGATTATCAACTGGTTCTGGATCAACAACCTTCGGCAAATGTCACCGTCACGATCCAGGTCAGCCCCGATTTCGACCCTGGGGGTGTCACCGTGAAGCCTGTAAAATTGGATTTTAATCCCAGCAACTGGGACCAACCGCAAACAATCACAGTGCTGGCCTTGAATGATGGGATCACCCAAACTCAGCACTCGATTGTGTTGGGCCATTCCGTTGCATGGTGTGATGGGGCTCGCACTGCCGACCTGCGGTTGGCTATATGGGATGCAGGAATGGCCCCTCAAGAGCAAATCTATCTGCCGCTGGTTCGCCGGTAAGCCCGGCGACAAACCCCTGGTTTTCCTGCGGGCAGGTTGACGTCTGGCCTACCCGCTGCTGTTGCGGATCCATTGGATGTAAAACCTGACCATCCGGGCGCAGTTTTCCAACGAAATACGCTCGTTGACGCCGTGCATGCCGGCCAGCTCTTTGCCATCAATGAGAACGGGCATGAAACGAAAGATGTTGGGACTCAGGGCAGTGTAGTGGCGGGAATCCGTCGTTGCGACCAGTAGATACGGCGCGACAATCGCTTCCGGGAAAACCTGGCGGATTGTGCGTTCCAGGAGACGATACTCGGAACTGTTCAGCGGGGTAGCGAGAGATGGATTCCAGCCATTGACCGGTTCAGCATTGTCATCTGGCGCATTGGCGACAACCGCCTGTCCTGACTGGCTCAATTTCGATCCGGCATTCGTCTTTTCTGGCGTTTTTTCGGTCTCACGCTGCAAAGGGCCGATCTTCACCCTGGGGTCGGAAATCGCAGAGCGGACGTGGTGGATGGTGCTCTCCACGTTTTCGCCGGGAAGGATGCGACAATTCACCACTGCTTTGGCCTGCCGGGGTAATACGTTATCTTTAGACCCACCCTTGATGATGGTTACTGCGGTCGTCGTACGGATCAAGGCATTGGTTTCTGGGGTTGCGGAAAGGCTGCGCTTGATCAGCCCTCCAAAAAGCCAGGCGTTGGCAAAAATCAGGCGCATTCCCAGCGAAAGCTCTTCCCCCAGATAGCGAAACAGGGTGATTGCCGGGTCCAGGTGGGCCGGGGCCGGATGGATCTCCAGATTGGCAATCGCCCGCCCGAGGATGCCGATGGCGGTCTGGGAAGATGGCATTGAGGAATGCCCACCCTCCTGGTTTACACTCAATTCAAGATTGAGATAGCCTTTCTCGGCAGCGCCAACCAGGCCTACGGGGCGTTCTACGCCAGGTACCATGCTTTTTAACAGAAAACTGCCTTCGTCCAGGATGCTTTGGAAAGTCAGGCCGCGTTTCTCCAGAACCTGGGCGATTTTTTTGGCTCCCAACAATCCATCCAACTCTTCATCGTGCCCGAAGGCGATCATCACCGTACGGCGCGGCTTGTATCCGTTACGCAGCAGCCACTCAACGGCTTCCAGGATGCCAACGACCCCGTTCTTACAATCAATTGCCCCGCGGCCCCAGACAAAGCCATCGGCGACCTGGCCGGCGAAGGGCGGGTACGTCCAGTCGCTTTCGCTACCCGGTTCCACCGGGGCGACGTCGAGGTGGGCCAACAGCAGCGCCGGTTCCAGGGCGGGATCGGCGCCCTGCCAGGTATAAAGCAGGCTGAAATTGTTGACCTGCTCGACATTCAGGCTGCGGTGGGCGCGGGGGTACATATCCTGCAGGGTGCGGTGCAGCCCGACGAAAGCCTGGACCCGCGCGTACGAGCCGCTAACGATCGGGTCCGCTTCTTCATTGGAGATCGTCTGGCAATGGATGGCTCGCCCGAGATGGCCGGCGACCAGCTCTGGGTCCACGTCCATCTCCGGGGCAGGATCCACGGTTGGGCCGGTCCTGCTAAAGAGGGCGGTGCGGAAGAGGATCAGCGCCAGTAGGAAGAGCAGGAGGACGAGAGGAATGAGCAGAACGGGGGTCATAAACGCCTCAATGGGGTAGGGACCGGTTTGACCATACGGGTGTATTGTAGCATGAAGCGAAAGGCGAGAACCGAGAATCGAAAAGAAAGAAAAGGCCTGTCCTGGCTGACAGGCCAGGGGGAACAGTGAACAGAGGATGGGGGGATTTTTATGTCCTTTCCGGCGTGACTTTTGGGAAAAACCGGGGTTGTATATACAAATTCGCCAAAGAAACGAGATGGAGGTGCTTATGTTCATTCGCCTGTTCCACGCTCGCGTGCGTCCTGGTCGCCAGGCTGAATTTAAGAGGACGGTGGAGATGCTCTCCTTACCCGCCATCCAGGAGAAAAGCGGCATGATCGCCTGTTACCCGGGGCAGCCTGTCGGGGCCGGCTCGACCGATTTTATCCTGGTGACGGTCTGGAGGGACGTGGAGGACGCCGAGACCCGCACCAAGGAAGACTGGGCGCGAGCGATCGTTCCCGCCGAGGCGCTGCCGCTGGTCGAAGATTGGAACCTGTACGATTACAAATCGTATGGGGTGTTCGAACAACCGCTCAAGCCGCTGTTCAAGAGCATCTGAGGAGGCCTGAGCATTTCCTGATTGAAACGTGAAAATTGAAAATATTGGCCGCTCGATCAATCGGCAGGCAACGATGAGGGAAACGGGCGGCGCCTGAGGCAGGTGGTGATGGGCTGTGGATGACAGCAATTGACCACCTGCCGATATTTAAGGGCGGAGCCTTCGAAAATGCATGGGTCTTTCATAGGCCCGCCAGGCATTCGAAGGCTTCGCCCCTACTTGTAAACGCTTACATTTTGATATATACTCAATAAGATCGACTACCAGCCCGTGATTCCATGGTAAAAAAGCAGGTTCCTGATGACTTTGCTCGAGGAGCTTTACCAGCAGCCGCAGGCCCTTCGCGACCTGATCCAGCACCAGGATCGGGACGGATTTTCCTTATTCGACCAACTGGGACCCAAACCCATCCTGCCTGTCTTCAGCGGGATGGGCGCTTCTTTTCATGCGGCGTGGATCGCGGCCCTTCACCTGCGGAGCCTGGGACAACTGGCCTTATCGATCGAAGCCGCCGACCTCTTTTACCAAGGTTCCCGCTTTCTGGACGCCGCGCGCGGAACCCTGATTTACGTCTCCCAATCCGGGGAAAGCGGCGAAGCGCCCGAAGTACTCCGCGGGCTGCCCGAGGGGGTGGACCTGATCGCGGTGACCAACAATCCCGGCTCGAACCTGGCGCGCGCCGCCCGCTTGGTTTTCCCGCTGTATGCCGGCGAAGAAACCCTGATTGCCAGCAAGACCTACCTGAACAGCCTGGCCTGGCTGTGGCTGATCGCCCGGCGCTGGGGTGGCGCCTGGATCGGCCAGGAGCTGCAAATGCTGGACCGGGTGGCGGTCCAGGTCGAAGCCCTGTTGAACCGCGGGCCGGCGCTGATCGATCCATTGCTGGAGGATCTCGACCTGGACCGAGGGATCGCCTTTTTAGGCCACGGACCATATGCGGCGACAGCCCGGGAGGCGGCAATGACCCTGGCCGAATGGACCAAGCTGCCCGCCCTCTCCTACAGCGCGGCCGCCTTCCGGCATGGATTTATCGAAACGGTCCAGCCGGGGATAAGCGTGGTGATCTTCACCGCGCCGGGACCAGGGCACGCTTCGGCGCTGGACCTGGCGGCGGAGCTGGATGGATATGGGGCGCTGGTCCATATCATCCAGCAGGGATCCGTCTTCCGCCTGCCCGGTGGGACCCAGCCTGAGGAACCGGTCGATGAGTTCCTCTCGCCGATCCTGGATATTCTCCCTATCCAACTGCTCGCCCAGCGGCTCGCGGACGATCGCGGCATCCAACCCGGTTTTCGTTTTATCCGCAAGGTGGTGCGCAAGATCTAACCGTTGCGATGAAGATCCATCGAAGTGAAATGGGAAGGGAGGTGCGACCATCCGGAATAAGTAAGCAAGGCTCGGCCCAGATGAGTTCCCCTGGATCTATGTTTGTTTCTTTTCAAGAGAGGAGAGGATATGTCTAAAAAAGGTCTCGTCTTACTCAGCCTGATCCTGATCGCCAGCACGATCCTGGCTGCCTGCGGCACACCGCCAACGCCCGTTCCTCCCGCGGCCGCAACCAACCCTCCCCAGCCGGCCCAACTGTCTCAGCCCACCCAACCTCCCGCCCAGGCTTCCCAGCCAACTCAGCCCGCCCAGGCGGCCAGCCCAACCGAGGCGACCCCTGCCCAGGGGAAATTCATGATGATCAACCAGGAGCTCCAATCTACCTGGGTGCGCAACTTCAACCCCTTTTCGCCGGATGCGCGCACGGTTTCCACTACGATCATGTACGAGCCCCTGATGGTCTATAACAAGGCCACCAACCAGTTAGTCCCGTGGCTGGCCGATTCTTATTCCTGGAACGGGGACAATACCATCCTGACCTTCAAGCTCCAGCCCGGGGTACAGTGGTCGGACGGGCAGCCGTTTACGGCGAAAGATGCGCAGTTCACGTTCAACCTGGTCAAGGATAATTCCGCGCTCGCTTCCCAGGCCTCTGGAGTGATGAACCAGTACGTCGACAGTATCACCGCGCCGGATGACACCACGCTCGAGTTCAAGTTCAAAATCGCATTCACTCCTGCGGTGTACGACCTGGCCCTCCAGCTCATGGTCCCCGAGCACATCTGGAAAGACGTCCAAGACCCGGTCACCTTCACCAACGATAACCCGGTCGCGACAGGCCCCTTCACCGAGGTAACCAAGTTCCAGGAACAGGTCTTCGTGGTGGAAAAGAACCCGCACTACTGGCAGGTGGGAAAGCCCTATTTTCAGGGCTTGATCAGCCCGGCCTACCCAGGCAACGACCAGGCGAACCTGGCCATCGTCAACGGCGACCTGGACTGGATGGGCAATTTTATCCCCGACATTGAAAAGACCTATGTCGCCAAGGACCCGGAGCACAACCACTACTATTTCACCAACGGCGCCGCGGTGCTGATTTATCTCAACACAAAGATCAGGCCTTTCGACAACGCCGAGGTGCGCAAGGCGATCAGTATGGGCATCGATCGCAAGAAGGTAGTCAACCTTTCCGAGTTTGACTATGCCCCAGTCCTGGACGACACCGGCATCGGCGACCAGTTCAAATCCTGGAAGGACCCCGCGCTTTCGAAAGCCACCTGGACCAATTACGATCCGAAGGCGGCCAACGACCTGCTGGACAAAGCCGGCCTGAAAAAAGGCGCGGACGGCATCCGCATCGGCCCGGACGGCAAACCGATGAAGTACGAGCTGATCGCGGTCTCAGGCTGGACGGATTGGATCTCGGCCTGCCAGGTCGTCTCGCAGAACATGAAGGACCTGGGGATCGACGTCGCGGTCTCCACCCCCGAATACGACTCGTGGTATGATTCGCTCTCCAAGAAGAATTACCAGTGGGCAATCGGCTGGAGCTCGGACGGACCCACGCCGTACAACTTCTACCGCGGGCAGTTGAGCAAGGTCACGGCCAAAAAAGAAGGCGAATCGGCGGACGAGAACTGGAACCGCTTTGTCGATCCGGAAGCGGACAA
>DATKLX010000016.1:0-19286 GCA_035542155.1 Anaerolineaceae bacterium | reverse complement strand
TGGGGCGGCTCGAAAAAGTGGACACGATTAATGTCCAGAAGGTTGCTCAAACTCAGCGGGGCTGCAATAGCCCAACGAGGAATGCAGCCGTTGGCGATTGTACCAAACCTCGATGAACTCAAAGATAGTTGTCTTCGCCTCGGTTTTGGTTTCAAATGGGTGGTCGGCACATTCTCCTTTCAACGTCGCATGGAAGCTCTCCATCGCGGCGTTATCGTAACAGTTGCCAGTGCGGCTCATGCTCGCCTGGCACTGCGCCAATTCCAGTAAGTGCCAATAGGCGTCACTGGTGTACTGGCTGCCACGGTCGGAATGATGCAAGAACAGCGGTAAGGGGTGGCGGTTGAGCAGCGCCATCTGCCAGGCTTTTTCCACCAGGCTCACATCCATCGTCTCCTCCATCGCCCAACCCACGATCCGCCGAGAGTATAGATCCAGGATCGATGCCAGGTACAGCCAGCCCTCCTGAGTAGCGATATACGTGATGTCGCTGACCCATTTTTGGTTGGGCGAATCGGCATGAAACTCCTGGTTCAACACATTTGGCGCTGTTCGGGCGCCTGGCTGCTGCCGGGTCGTCTGCGGATGCCATTTCGGACCTCTGCGCGGCGTCAGGTGAGCAATTTTCATCAGCCGCGCCACCCGATGACGCGAATAGCGCTCCCCTTGCCGCAGCAGGTGCTGCCGGATGCGCCGACTGCCGTACAATCGCCGGTTCTTCTCAAACGCTGCGCGGATTTTCTTCAGTAGTTCCGCGTTGGCCTGCTCCCGGGCACTGGGCGGTCGCTTTCGCCAGGCGTAGTAGCCACTCCGTCGCACTCCCAACACCTGGCACATCCGCTCCACCGAGAACTCCTTCGCGTGGGCCGTGATGAAGGCGTACTTCATCCGTTTTTTCGTGAGAAGATGAGCAGCGCTTTTTTTAGGATTTCACGCTCTTCTTCCACATTCGCCAGCTCGCGCTGCAAACGCCGGATTTCCGCTTTCGCCCCTTCCATCTCGCTGGGTATGATCTGCGTGGCCTGCCCATCCTTCGCCACCACCTGGTAACGCGACTTCCATTTTCCCAGCAGCCCGGGCGTGATCCCCAGGTCTCGTTCCAGTTCGGACGCGCTTTTTTCGCCTTTTTTGAGCAGTTCTAAAGCCTGCTGCTTGAATTCCGCCGTGAAGGCGCGATGTTTCTTGTCGCTCATGCCTTTGCTCCTGATCTCTCTAGTCTACTCGATCAGGACATCTTTTGTGTCCACTTTTTCAGAACCATTCCACACTGCCTTTCATTGCCTTTCTCTTTTTATTGTCTGACATCTCCTATCCTTCCCGCTCCATTTGTGATAAGATTATTCCGATCAAGTACCCATAAAACGTAAGCTTTCCTCTAGGCCAGCTCGACCATACACCACTGTTCTCTTATTTCTGCTCTCTCATTTACCATCTGCGTCATTTGTGTCATCTGTGGTCCGGTTCTCGTTCTTTCAAGGTCCCTCTATGGAACGCTTCCAATACGTCCGCGCAGCCAGCATCCCTGATGCGATCGCCCTGCTCAACGAGCCTGGCCTGGTCAGCCGTCCACTGGCCGGCGGCACCGACCTGGTCCTCATCACCCGCTATGAAAAGGTTTGCGACCGCGTCGTCGATATCTCCCTCATCCCTGAACTTCACCAGATTACCCGCTCCAGGGACCAGGTGGTGATCGGCGCCGGGGCGACCTTCAGCGAAGTCCTCGAAAACTCCATCATCAACGAGACTGCCCCGCTCCTCGCCCAGGCCTGCCGTCTGGTTGGCGGGCCCCAAATCCGCAATATGGGCACCCTGGGCGGAAACGTCGCCAACGCCGCCGCCTGCGCCGACTCGATCCCTGCCCTGGTCTGCCTCGACGCGGTCGCGGCCGTCATCACCCCTGCCGGCCGCCTGGAGTGGCC
The DNA here is from genome assembly GCA_035542155.1 of Anaerolineaceae bacterium. Classification (GTDB taxonomy): domain Bacteria; phylum Chloroflexota; class Anaerolineae; order Anaerolineales; family Anaerolineaceae; genus DATKLX01. The sequence continues at coordinate 17,367 of DATKLX010000016.1, read as the reverse complement.
CCTCTCCGAGCTGATTGTCCGCCCCAACCAGACCCGGCTTCCCAAAGGCGGTCTGCTCATTTCCTTCTCTTATACCGTTCCCCCACCCGGCAGCCGCGGCGAATTTATGAAGCTCGGCCGGCGCAACGCTCTGGCCATTTCCCGCCTGACCGTGGCCGCCCTCGGCCGCATCGACTCGCGCGGCTGCATCGCCGAAGCCCGCCTCGTCCCCGGCTCCGCCGCCCCGCAGATTTGCCGCTTCCCCCAGACCGAAGCCATCTTGGTCGGTGAGACTCCTTCCGATAAGCTCTGCCGCGAGGCCGCCCGCCAGGCGGTCGCTGAGATGACCGCCATCACCGGCCGGCGCTGGTCCAGCGAGTTCAAGGAGCCCGCCCTGGAAGCCATGGTCTACCGCGCCCTCTGCACCGTCTTCAACCTCTGCCAGGCGCCTGATGGGAGGCCCCAGTGAAGCATGAGATTGAGCTGAACGGCCAGCCGGTCAGCGTCGAAGCTCCGGCCGATATCAGCCTGCTCCACCTCCTCCGCGACTACCTCGGCTTGACCGGCTCCAAAGAGGGCTGCGGCATTGGCGAGTGCGGCGCCTGTTCGGTGATTTTGGATGGCCGCCTGGTCAATTCCTGCCTCACCCTGGCTGCCCAGGCCGGCAGGCGCAGTGTGACCACGATCGAAGGCATCCGTGGCCCGGACGGCGTCCCGAATGACCTCCAGCAAGCATTCATCGAGTACGGCGCGGTCCAGTGCGGTTACTGCACCCCCGGGATGGTTCTCGCCGGCGAGGCGCTCCTCGCCCACAACCCCAGCCCCACCCGGTCTGAGATCCGTGAAGCCATCTCCGGCAACCTCTGCCGCTGCACCGGCTATCAGCAGATCGTCGACGCCATCCTGGCCGCTGCCCTGCGGCGCAAGGAGGTCTGATCCCATGCCTGAGTACCGCTATATCGGTAAACCCGCGGCCCGCGTGGACGCCCTGGAAAAAGTCCTGGGTACCGCCAGGTATATCGCCGACCTGCGCGTCCCCGGCATGCTCTGCTCTCGCGCCCTGCGCAGCACCCTCCCCCACGCCCGCATTGCACAACTCGATGTTTCCCCCGCTCTGAAGGTCAAGGGGGTGCTCGCCGCCATCACCTGTGAGGATTTCGTGGATCATGGCCGATTCGGCTACCCGGTCGAAGACATGTATATGCTCGCCTGGCAGAAAGTCCGCTACGTCGGGGAGGCCATCGCCGCGATCGCTGCGGAGAACGAGGAAGTTCTGGAGGCCGGCCTGCAGGCCATCCGGCTTGAGCTGGAGCCGCTGGAGGGCGTCTTCGACCCGCGCGAAGCCCTCCAACCCAGCGCTCCGCTGGTCGGCCCTCACCCCTGGGACTCCGCCGGGCTGCCCCGCGGCAACCTGCTCAACCACTACATCGTCAGCCAGGGCGATCCGGACGCGGTCTTCGCCGAATGCGCTGTGACCCTCGACGAGGAGTACAGCACTGCCCACCAGGAGCACGCTTACCTGGAGACCGAGGGCGCGCTGGCCATTCCCTGGCCGGGAAATACCGGCCTCACCGTCCACTGCCCTTCCCAGAGCCCTTTCGCCAACCGCGGCAACCTGTGCAGGGTGCTGGGGCTACCCGTTGAGGACGTGCGCGTCATCCAGCCGCCGGTCGGCGGGGCGTTTGGCGGCAAGGACGACCAGCTCTACCAGACCTCCGGGCAGGTCGCCCGCCTGGCGCTGCTCACCGGCCGGCCCGTGCGGATGACCTTTTCCCGTGAAGAGTCAATGATTTTCTCCTACAAGCGCAACCCGGTGCAGATCCACGTCCGGCTTGGCGCCAACGCAGATGGCAGGCTGCGTGCCAGCGACGTCAGCCTGCTGGTCGACAGCGGGGCCTACTCGGCCATCACCCCCTTCGTCGCCTGGCGCGGAACCATCCACGCCATGGGTCCTTATCGCTACGAGGCTTGCCACGTCACCACAGATGTAGCCTATACGAATAACGGCTACACCGGCGCCTTCCGCGGCTTCGGCAATACCGAAACCACCGCCTGCATCGAGCAGGCCGTCGATGAGCTTGCCGCGAAGCTGGGGTTTGATCCGATCGACTTCCGCCTGCGCAACTGCCTGCGCCCCTTCGACGTCACCCCCCACGGCCAGCCCCTCGGTGAGGATGTCGCCCTGGTCGAGTGCCTCGAAAAAGCACGCTCCCTCTCCAACTGGGACCGCCGCCGGGAAGAGATCGCCCGTTCCCAGCCCACCGAATATTCCCCCGGCGACTTCCGGCGCGGGATGGGCGTGGCGTGCTTTTTCCACGGCATCTCCCTCGGCGCGGAAGGGGCCGATTCAGCCGGCGCGACGCTTTCGATCAATGCCGACGACAGCATTACCCTCACCTGCGGCCTGACTGATTACGGCACCGGCTCGCGCACCGTCTATGCCCTGATCGCCGCCGAGTTGCTCGGCCTGGACCCCGGGCGCATCCAGATGCTCTGCCCCGACACCGACACCGCCCTCGACAGCGGTCCCACCGTCGCCTCCCGCGCCACGGTGGTCGGCGGGAACGCGGTCCGTGTCGCGGCGGCGCGCCTCAACAGCCTGCTCAACCTGGCCGCCGCCGACCTGTTCGGCTGCCTCGAAGGCCAGGTTAGCCGGGATGGCGAGCTGTATATCGGCCCCAATGAAGAACCGGCCTCTTATCCTCGGGTCGCCGCGCACGCCCGCAAAATGGGCCTCACCCTCTCCGCGCGCGGCCGCTGGAGCGTCCCTGAGATCCATTGGGATTTCGATGCCGGGCGCGGCCGGCCCTATTTCGCCTACCATTTTGGCGCCCAGGTCGCCGAGGTGCTCGTCGACACCGGCACCGGCAAGGTCGCGGTGACCGGCCTCTGGGCTGCCCACAACACCGGCACGGTCATCTTCCCCCAGGGCATCCTCGGCCAGCTCTACGGCGGGATGGCCCTGGGCGTGGGCTACGCATTGATGGAACGGGTGAATTTCGACCAGGGCTTCATCCAGGAGACCAATTTCGACGAATACCTCATCCCCACCGCCCTGGACGTCCCCGAGATCAGCGGCGCCTTCGTCGAAAAGCCCTTCGCTGCCGGCCCGTTTGGCGCAAAGAACATCGGCGAGCCGGGCATGGTCCCCACCGCCCCGGCCATCCTCAACGCCATCGCCCACGCCATTGGCCGGCGGGTCCGCCACCTGCCTGCCAACTTGGAGCGCATCCTCCTCGGCCACGACCTGCGCAAAGAAGGCTCGAACCTGGCCTGCAAGTTGGGATTGCGAGCCAAAGTCACATGACCATCGCCTGACCTTTCGCACTGGCGCAGGTGACCTCTTCCCGACTATCCTTTGAGCGAAAGGATAGTCCTATGGAAACAGAAATCTTAATCGCTCACGATCTTCACAAGTCTTTTAGCAGCCAGCCAGCCGTCCGCGGCATCTCGTTTTCCATCGCCCAGGGGGAAATCTTCGGCCTCCTCGGTCCCAACGGCGCAGGGAAAAGCACCACCATTTCGATGCTCGCCGGGTTGATCCCGCCCACCAGCGGCTCAATCGAGATCGATGGCCTGGATCTGCGCAGCCACCCCAATGAGGTGAAAGCGCGCCTCGGCCTGGTTCCCCAGGACCTGGCGCTGTATCCCACCCTGTCCGCCTGGGATAACTTAGCTTTCTTCGCCCAGATTTACGGATTACGTGGAAGGGTCCTCAAGCAGCGCGTCACCATGGCGTTGGAGATGGTTCAGTTGCTCGACCGGGCCAAAGAACCGGTCAGGAACTATTCCGGGGGGATGAAACGCCGGGTCAACCTGGCCGCCGGTCTGCTTCACCAACCAAAGATCCTTTTCCTGGACGAGCCGACCGTTGGGGTGGACCCGCAGAGCCGCAACGCGATCTTCGAAAGCATCGAGGCGCTCAACCGCCAGGGCCTGACGGTCATCTACACCACCCACTACATGGAGGAAGCCGAGCGCCTATGCCAGCGGGTCGCCATCATCGATCACGGCCAGATCATCGCCCAGGACACCCCGGCCAACCTGATCCGCAGCCTGGGCGCCGGGGTCATCCGCATGGGCATCCTCGATGGCCAGATCCAGGAAGTCCAGCGCCAGTCAGCGCAGCTTGCCTCGATCAGTTCCATCGTTCAACGCGACCACCTGTTAGACATCCAATCCCAGGACACTCAGATGGCTCTCATCCAGGTATTGGATATCACCAACCGTCTCAACGCCAAAGTGACTTCCCTCGAAATCCTCGACGCGAGCCTGGAAACAGTCTTCCTGAATCTGACCGGGAAATCCATCAGAGATTAAGGGTGCTGCCAACCGGTAATTTTCGACTTTCTATTTTAGAAACAGCCTCTAATCTTTTACTGATCTCCGTTCTGTGGTCTCCGTTCTCTTTTTCGATTCTCAGTTCTCGGTTTACGTTTCTCGATTTTATAAGGATATATACCATGCTTACTCAAATTTTCGCCCTCACCATTAAAGAACTCAAAGTGCTGCTTCGCGACCGCGGCGCGTTGGTGGCTCTCTTCTTGCTCCCCGCGGCGTTTATTCTGGTCATGACCACGGCCATGCAGGGCATGTTCGCCTCGGGCAGCAGTAACAACCCGGTCCCCCTGCTGGTGGTGAATCAGGACCAGGGCCAGGTAGCTGCCAGAGTCCTCACAGACCTGAAGACCGTCGATGGCCTTCGCATCATCGAACAGCAAGGTGGCCAGCCATTAACCCGGTCTACCGCAGAGGATCTTATCACGGCCCAAATATATTCGATCGCCCTGGTCTTTCCGCTGGATTTCTCCGCCCGGATCCTGGATGCTGCGGATGCCATCCAACCGGTTCCGGCTAAGGTTACCTTTGTGACCGATCCGGCTGTTGGCAGCCAGCTCCTTTCGCCGGTTCGCGGCATGGTCCAGGGTTATATCGAACGCGAGGCCATGCTGGCCCAGGCTCCCCGGCGCACGCTGTTGGGATTCAACCAGATGGCATCCCAGGCCCCGGCTTCCCAGGCGCCGCAAATTCAAAAGCTTGGATCGGTGTTTACCAGCCAGTTCGTCTCGTCAGAGAATATAGCCGGCTCTTCGAGTGGAGTCGAGTACCAGGTAATCTCCCCAGCCAGCTACCAGCAAACCTTCCAACCCACCTCCGCGGAGCAGAACGTCCCAGGCTACACTGTCTATGGCGTTTTCTTCATCATGCAGACCATCGCTCTCAGCCTGTTCCGCGAGAAAAACGATGGCACATTCCGGCGCATTCAGGCGGCCCCCCTCTCGCGCGTCGCGCTGCTTACCGGAAAGCTCCTCCCCTACTTTCTGATCAACCTGGTTCAGGTCGCCCTGATGTTCACGGTAGGGGTGTTGATCTTCCATATGCGCCTGGGACACGACCCTCTCGCTTTGCTGGTCCTTTCCCTGGCGACCGCGGCTGCTGCGACCGGCATGGGCCTGCTGCTCGCCAGCCTGACCCACACCCAGGAACAGGCCGGCAGCCTCGGCACGCTCCTTGCCGTAGTGCTTTCCGCACTGGGCGGCAGCATGGTCCCCGTGTACGTCATGCCGGACTTCATGCAGACCATCTCCCGCTTCACCCCTCACTCCTGGGCGTTGAACGGTTTCCAGGATTTGATCGTGCGCGGTCTTGGGCTGAGCGCCATCCTGCCCGCTGTCGGAGTTCTGCTCGCCTTCGCGGCTGGTTTCTGGGGAATCGCTCTCTGGCGCTTCCGCTTTGAATAAATCTCCATTCTTTGGAGTACAATCATTCTATGGCTTCCCACCAGCACCGTATTAAATTGGTATTCATCCCCGTGATCCTTGCCTTGATCGGGGTGGGAATCACCGGGATGATCGATGTCGCCGACCCAGGCCAGAAGGTCTGGGTCGCTGGCTTGATTGTCCTGTTCGCTGTAATTTTCTTTTATTCAACATTTTACAAGGTCCCACATTGGGCAGAACACATCCTCCTTGCGATTGAAACTGCCCTCGTTGCCGTATTGATGATCATCCGGCCTGGATGGAGCGTCTTCCCGATCCTGTTCTTTATCATCAGCCCCCAGGCGATGAGCTCGTTTTCTCAGCGGATGGGCCTGATCTGGATTGGGGTCTTTACCCTGGTGACCGGCGTAATTTTCGTCGCCTTTGATGGCCTGTTAGGATTGCTGGTGTTACTACCCTACGTGGCAGGCTACTCCTTTTTCGGAGTTTTCGGCTGGATCACCCTCCAGGCAGAACGGGAACGGCTGCGCAGCGAACAGCTTCTCGCGGAGCTCCAGGAGGCTCACCACCAATTGCAAGAATATGCTTCGCGAGTGGAAGAGCTGACCATCACCCAGGAGCGCAACCGCATCGCCCGCGAAATGCACGATTCCCTGGGGCACCGCCTGACCATATCGTCGGTACAGCTCGAAGGTGCGCAACGCCTGATCCGTTCCAAACCCGAGCGGGCCGAGGAGATCATCGGTACCGTCCGCGGACAAATCCGCGAAGGGCTGGGCGAGTTGCGCCGGACGGTAGCCATGCTGCGTGCATCGGTCGAAGAAGATTTACCCTTGCAGCAGGCGCTTCCCAAGCTGGCGGAACAGGTCCAAGAGGCGACCGGCCTGCACATTCACCTCAGCCTGGAAGACTGCCGCGACGATCTGCCGCAACCAGTCCGCCATGCATTGTTCCGCGCTGCCCAGGAAGGCTTGACCAATATTCATCGCCACGCCCGGGCAACCGAGGCCTGGTTAAGGTTGACCACCAGCACTGATCAGATTACGCTGATGATCGCCGACAACGGCATCGGCCTGTCTACCGAGCAGGGCCAGGAAGGCTTCGGATTGGCCGGCCTGAAAGAAAGAGCTTCCTTGCTTGGTGGCAGTTTTCATACCGACCCCCGCCCTGGCGGCGGCGCCCAGCTCACATTCCGCCTGCCCCTCCCTGCACAAGAATCTAACCTTTTGACTGCCCATGACAACCAGATCTGCCAGGAATGACCAACCCATCCGGGTCTGCATCGTAGACGACCAACGCCTGATGCGCGATGGCCTGCGCCTGCTGCTGGAGCTGGAAAGCGATCTCGAAGTCGTTGGCGAGGCTGAGGATGGCGAGGCAGCTTTGAAGCTGTATGAAGCCGTCCGGCCGGATCTGGTCCTGATGGATGTGCGCATGCCCGGCATGGATGGCGTCGAGGCCACCCGACGTCTGCTCGCCCGCTGGCCGGAGGTAAAAGTTATCATCCTGACCACCTTCGACGATGAGAGCATCATCTTTGATGGGCTGCGCGCCGGAGCGCTGGGTTATCTGCTTAAAGATGTTTCCGGGCAGGAGCTGGCTGAGGCGGTGCGCAAAGTCGCTCAGGGAGGTGCCCTCATCGAGCCCTCCGTGGCTCGCAAGGTCCTGGCGGAATTTTCGCGCCTGACCCCATTGCAGCCTTCCCAATCTTCCAGCCTGGTCGAGCCGCTTACGTCTCGCGAACAGGAAATCCTGGGCTGGATCGGTCGCGGCCTGGCCAACAAAGAGATCGCAGCGCGACTGAACCTGACCGAGGGGACGGTCAAAAACTATATTTCCTCGATCTTTCAAAAACTGGGAGTGCAGGATCGTACCCAGGCCGCAATAAAAGCCCGCGAGATGGGCATAGGATGAGTCCAGAATGGCCATTCCAAAACTGGTGAACTGGCAGCCAACGGCTTCAGGACTGCACCAGGGTGCGCGCCTGCTTGGCGCGGTTCAACAACTGACCCAGGAACCTCAACCGGCCTATCTCGAGCTGGGATTGAGACTCACCGGCCAGAGCCTGGCTACAGGGCTGCTGCCCTCTGGCGGACGGTTGATCCTGGATTTCCTCACCTTCAGCCTCGTTTTTCAGGGAAAAGATCAAGAGAGCGAAACCTACCAACTGAATGGCTACACGCAGGCACAGGTCTTCAACAGCCTGTTCGGCGACCTGGCCAACGCAGACCTCCGGGATTTGCTGCCGCCTGGAAAAGGCCTGTTTGAGCGCGTCTCCGCCGGCATCCTTTCCCGGGGCCGCTATCGCCTACCCGAGAAAGGATTGCTTCTCGACGAAAGCCCTATCCAGATCGACCCGCAAAATGTCCGGAATTATCTGACTAGCCTGCAAATGGTCTACACCGGTCTGGCCCGCATGAAGGCAACCTTGACGGGCATGCAAACGCCGCTGGTCGTCTGGCCCCACGGTCTCGATCTTTCCACCCTGTGGTTCACCGGCAACGAGATCGATGAAAATCAACCGCACATGAATTTTGGATATTCACCGCGCAGCGAAGGCCTGCCCGATCCATATTATTATGCGTACGCCTATCCATTTTCAGGCAGCGAAGCGCCCGCGCCCTTACCAGAAGGCGCCCGTTGGCATACCCAGGGATGGCAAGGCATCCTTGCGCCGTACGATTTGATCGCTGCCCAACCCGATCCGGCCGACTATATCGAAAAGATCAGTCAAATAATTTTCGAGCTACTGCTGCCTTTTCTCTGAGGACAAGATACAGCACCCGTGCATTTCAAAGGTCTGTGAGTCGATCTCTCACAAGCCCGCACTGATTGCTGCGATCAAAAATGAACCGAAAATAGTCCATCCATGGTGTGTGAGGTGTGAATATCTGATTGCAAAACCGATCTTCCCATGCTATTATATTGATTGTATTGTGGTTTTTACAGGGTGGAATCGGCTTCAAATCCCAATCAAAATTACAGATAGTGCATATAAGGGTATCGCCAGCATATTTGGGGGATAGCACCTGACTTACACATCGAAACCAGCAAAATGATCGGAGAACCATCAATCCAATCGGCACCCCCGCCAATTGAAACAGGGCATATCAGATTTCTTTGCCAAATCGACTTACCTGGCCTAAGGCGAAACGGGGGTAACCATGCAAACAAAAATTCTTCAACACCTGTGGATTATTGGAATATTATTCCTACTGGTTTTAGCCGGTCCACTGGCTTCAGTCAGTGCGCGGACAGGCGGCCCGGAAACCTCCGGGTACGTTTTCATCGATTCAGATGAAACCGGCGGGCCCGTATATTCCCTTGAAGATATTTCTTCTACCGGCACTGCGGTCAGCTTGGGTGAAGATGCGGTCAGCGGCCCTATCTCCATCTTCCCCTTTACTTTTTTTGGCACAACCTATTCTTCGGTTTACCTCAGCCAAAACGGATTTGTATCTTTCCTGGCTGACCAGGGAACCAACACTGCACCGATAGAAATCCCAGCGGCTACAAAACCCAATGCGATGATCGCGGCCTGGTGGGGAGATTATAAACCTCTATGGGGAGGGAAGATCACTTACCAGATGATGGGGATTGCGCCAAACCGTTATTTCCTTATCGAATATAAGGATATGGCATACGCGCTTCTCGCGACTAAAGCCACCTTCGAGATCAAATTATTCGAAACCAGCAATGCAATCGAGGTCCACTACAGCTCAGCGCCAGGCTATGCCGACTCGAACGGGAATGCATATCCTAATACAGCCGGAATCGAGAATGAAGCTGGAAATCTGGGTTTACAGTACTACTACGGCGTTGAAGGCCTCACGTCCAATCTGGCAGTGCGCTACACGCCTTTTGTGGGTGTCGCCCTGGAACCCAGCTCTGCCATCGGGTATGCAAAGGCAGGTGAAACAAGAACCTTCGACCTGAACGTATATAACTGGACCGGACAGGCAGATTCGTTTGACCTCTCGCTCACCCCAATCACCGGCAATTGGACATACCAGTTACCATCCGTAACCACAATTACCCTGGCGCAGGGAGCTGGAGCCCCGTTCCCTGTCCAGGTTGTTTTCCCTGACAATGCAAAACCGGCTGACTATTTTGAATTTAAAATCAATGTAATCTCCCAAACTCCCAACCCTGAAACAGGGGAATCCTGGACAGACACGACCCACCTGATTGCCGCTGTTCCACGCGTTGGCTATGTCTTTAATCAGAACCAGATCAACTTTGTCGATACCCAGTTCCACCAGGATCTGGGCAATCCACTCGATACCACCGTTTACGGTCAATTCCTGTTGAGTGGCGGGCTCAGCCAGGACGGCAAACAATTATATGGGCTGCTAGCAGGCGCCACAGACGACCAGGGTGGGAAGATGACCGGACGTGTCCTGGTTTTCAACACCGAGAACATGTCCGCGGAACCGGTTTGGGTGGATGTGGGCAACGACGCCTCTTTTATCGCCCAGACCCCGGATGGAAAAAATGCCCTGGTGACCTCTTACGAAGACAACACGCTCAAAATATTGGATATCGATCCGGCAAGCCCCCATTATCTAACCGTATCCAAGACCATTACCATTGGTACTCAGCCAATCCGCATCGCTACCAGCCCCTGCTTGAATAAGGCATATATTACCAACAAGGGGAGCAACTCGGTTTCCATCGTCGATCTGACGACGATCCATTCGGACGCGCCCGTGATTAATACCATCACGGGATTGAACGCGCCATGGGGAGTGATCGTCGCCCCCACGGGGGATAGGGCTTATGTGGCGAATTACGGGAACACCCGGATTGGGGTGATCGATACGATTCAAGACACTCTTATGGCAACATGGTCTTGGAGCGGTGTCAGCGGCCAAAATCCGGAAGACCTGGATCTCACCCCAGATGGCAGATGGATTTATACCGCCGGCACATCCAGCATTCTGGCCATAGACACCACCAATCCAACCGCCACGCCGATCAACATCCCCAACCAGGCCAGCGGTCTCTACAGCGTCGATGTATTTCCATCTGAGTTTGGCCCTTATGCCTATTTCAGCAACGGCGGCGTCCAAACCATTTCTGTTCTGGATACAACCACCAATCAAATCATTTTTGCCATTCCGATGCCGGGCGCGCCGAGCTTTACAAGCCTGTTCAAGCCAAGCACATCCTGTGCTTATGCGCCGATTGCGGCTTTCTCGCCAACCAACGCCGTCGGTCAGCTAAATACATCTTTCACATTTACCAATCGCTCCATCCGCAACCCCACATCCGTCGATTGGGATTTCGGGGACGGCAGTGAGATCTCCCACGACTACAACGGGACGCACATATATACCACCCCTGGTACATATACAGTGACTTTAACCGTTCACAATAATTACGGAAGCAGCTCAACCTCAGGCACCATTAATTTCAAGCCAAAGGCAAGCTTCACTCCCAGTGAGACGGCGATCGATCCAGGGGATACAGTTACTTTCAACAATACCACCACTGGAAACCCCACCATTAACTACGTCTGGAATTTCGGTGATGGCACTGCCACAAGCACGGCAGTAAGCCCAACCCATACGTATACCAAGATCGGAAATTTTACAGTCACTCTAACCGCAACCAACTCTGTCGGTAGCGATACCGCCACCGGGCTCGTGGTATTTCACCCGAAAGCTGATTTTTCACCTAAAGAGAGTATCATTCAGGTTGGGGACACCATCAATTTTGCGAATGCGAGTACCGGTTCGACCCCACTCAGGTATTCTTGGAATTTCGGTGATGGCGGCACCAGCACAGATGCCAATCCTTCGCATACTTATTCCACCGTTGGATCCTATACCGTATCCCTCACCACCGAAAACGACTGGGGTTCAAACACTTCAACCGGTACAGTCCATTTTAGGCCTAAGGCCATTTTTACACCCGGTTTGAGCAAAATTCAGGCCGGGGAGAGTGTGTCCTTCAGCAATGCCAGCACAGGCGAAGAACCTCTCGATTTTACCTGGGATTTTGGGGACAATAGTCCCACCGAAAAGGTTCGTAACCCTACCCATATCTATCATTCCATTGGCAATTATGTGGTCACCCTCACCGTGGAGAACTCCTTCGGAACCGACACGACCACAGGCAAAGTCGTTTTCCCACCGGTCGCTGCATTTAGCCAGTCCAGCAGCGTAATCCATACGGGAGAGTCAGTCACCTTCACGAATGAAAGCACCGGAACGGAGCCTCTGACTTACCTGTGGGAATTCGGAGATGGGCAGACCAGCCAGGACCGTGACCCGGTCCACCAGTATTCGATCGCCGGAGCCTATACCATCCGTCTGACCACGACAAATGAATATGGCACCAGCCAGGCCACCAGCCAGTTAAATTTTGCTCCTAAAGCAGTTTTTAGCCCCACGAATCCTGTCATTCAACTCGGACAGGCCATTGCGTTTATCAATTCCAGCACCGGAACAGCGCCGTTGTCCTATTTGTGGGATTTCGGCAACGGGGCAACAAGCACGGAGGCAAATCCTACTTATACCTACAACACCGCTGGCTCCTATATCGTCAGCCTCAAAGTGAGCAACTCATTTGGCGATCAAACCGCGACCGGGAAAGTTAATTTTTCCCCGAAAGCTTCATTTACCCCTACCAACGCAGCCATCCAGTTGGGGGAACCAATTACGTTCACCAACACCAGTTCTGGCACAATGCCGCTTTCCTACCTCTGGGATTTTGGCGATGGTGCCACAAGTACTGAGACGAACCCAACCCATGTCTATGAAACAGTTGGAACGTACACGGTCAGCCTCAAGGCAACCAATGATTATGGAAATGCAACTGTCAATGGACAGGTCAATTTTAAGCCCATAACCTCCTTTACCCCGGCAAATCCGGTCATCCAACTGGGCGAGGAGATCGCCTTCACCAGCACGAGCAGCGGGACGGCTCCTTTGTCTTACCTTTGGGATTTTGGAGATGGCTCCACAAGCACGCAGGCAAATCCCAGGCACACCTACCTGGCAGTTGGCGCATATACCATTTCGTTGAAAGTGACAAATGCCTACGGGAATGAGACGCGAACCGGAAAAGTCAATTTTTCTCCGAAAGCCGATTTTAGCTTCTCGCCTCAGAACGATATCAAACCCGCGATGGATGTGACCTTTACCAATCAAACCACCGGGACAAATCCCATCAATTGCACGTGGGATTTTGGGGACGGCTCTCCAACCACCAATGAATGGAATACAAAACATTCCTATACCGGGCGGGGGGTCTATCAGGTCCAATTATCCTGTCATAGCGATCTATATGGAGATGACAGCATCCAAAAACCCGTTTCTATAGACCCATTCAAAGTAACGTTGTCCATCACCAGCGATGCCGGCGTGAGCCGGATCAATGCTGGCGAGGAGATCACCTATCAAATTGTAATTGAAAATAAGGGTCCGGATCATATTTTCGATGCAACCGTCAAAGATGCTCTCTCCGACTGGTTGGAAAATGTACATTGGACCTGTTTGGCGACGGATGACTCGCAATGTTCCGCGAATGGCACAGGAAATCTTATCGAGGATCCAGTAAATATACGTTCCGGAGGCCACATAACCTACACGATCCAGGCAGTGATTAAACCAGGTGTGGTTGGAAGTATGACCAATACCGTCACCATGGTTCTACCCTGGACATATCAGATTTTGAATCCGGAAGGATCCAGCATGACTTCCACAATCGTTGTATGGGGAAATATTTACCTTCCCCTGGTAAATCGCTGAGGCATTGGAATGCCTACAAAGGAGACCTATGATGGAACATAAACGTTCTTCTCCAGACCTCGTACTGATAAGGGTGATCCTCGCCTTCGGACTCATGCTGCTTGCGATGTATTCACTACCCCCTGGAACAGCTCAAGCATCCCTTGGAACCTGGACGCCAACCGACCCAATGCAATATGGCCGTTATGGTCATACGTCCACTTTGCTGATCGGGGGTCCGGATAGTGGGAAGGTGCTCGTGGCCGGCGGAACGCTGGAGGTGACGCTACCAGGCATTGGAGGTTTACCCGGTTCCCAACCCATGGACGAAGGAAGCGGGGACCCTCCTCCGACCGGCCAGACCGCCGAGCTGTATGATCCAGCAGCCCAGGGTACCCACTGGTCGCTTACCGCTCCGCTAAACACGCCCCGCATCTTTCACACAGCCACCCTGATCGCTCCTGGCAAAGTGCTGGTCGCAGGAGGGGCCAATACCCAGACTCAGGCCAGCTTAAACACCGCCGAAATTTTTGACACGACTGGCGGCAGCCCGATTTGGACACTCACCCCGAATAATATGGCCCACCCCCACACCAGTGCCACAGCCACTCTCCTGGACGATGGCAAAGTTCTCATCGTTGGGGGGTATTCCGGAAGTGTTGCCTCGGGGGATGCGACGAATACCGTGGAGATATACGATCCAAGTAACCCGGAGACCCCCTGGTCTTCTGCCGCACCTTTGAACCACGCCAGGGCTTTCCATACTGCCACTCTGATCCACCCCAATGGTGCGTCCTATGGAATGGTGCTGGTTGCCGGTGGTTCATCCTCAGCAATATCCGGTTGGGGCGAACCTATGAATAGCGTCGAACGATACGACCCGGTCGCCAATACTTGGACAAATGTGAAGCCTTTGCTCACTGCCCGTACAGATCACAGCGCCACTCTCCTGGAAAATGGTACAGTTCTGGTGGTTGGCGGAAATGGCCCGAACACGGGTGAGGATGAAACCCACCTCACCAGCGCCGAAATATACAATCCAGACGCGAATACCTGGACCGAGACCACATCGCCTCTTCCTACTGCGCGCGGGAACCATACAGCTACCCTTCTGGAGAATGGCCCCCAAAACGGAAAAGTCCTGATTGCCGGCGGATCAAACAGCGTTTCTCTGGTTACCGACACGGTACTTTTCGATCCTGCGACCCAAACGTGGTTAGATTCTGGGACAATGAGCGTCGGCCGGGTTTCGCATACGGCTACGGTGTTATCCAACGGGCAGGTGCTGCTGACAGGCGGCTTCCTCGGCATCGGCGCTCCCACCAGCGCGGACAACTCCGCAGAGTTATACATACCTATCCTGTCCCAGACCATCACCATCACCAAGGGGGCGCCGGATGCTGCTGCTTACCGAACCACATTCACCGTCTCAGCGACCGCAAGCTCTAACCTGACAGTGACATATTCCAGCGGCAATCCCGCAATTTGTACAGTCGTTACTGCTGAAGATCAAGCTTCGGCGACCTTTACCATGCAGTCGGGTACCGGTATTTGTCCGGTCCAGTACGACCAGGCGGGGAATGCAGATTATGAGCCCGCCTCGCGGGTCACTCAGTATGTCAACGCTCAGAAAATCGATCAGAGCATAACGATTACTCAGGATGCGCCCTCAAATGCCATCTATCAAACCACCTTCCAGGTCGCGGCAACTGCTAGCTCCGGGCTGAGCGTGAACTACTCCAGCGGCAATCCGGATGTGTGCACGGTCGATTCAGCTGGAACCTTTACCATGCAAAAAGGAACGGGTATCTGCAAAGTCCAGTACGACCAGCCCGGCAATTCCAACTTCAACCCGGCTTCACAGAAGACCAAGAATGTTACCGCAGAGAAGAAGGACCAGTATATCAACTTCAGTGTGACAGGAGAGCGACCGTATGGAACCGATTTTTCCATCGCGGCGATCGCCGACTCCTACCTCCTCACCACCTTCATTCCAAAAGATGGAGACCCTTGCACCATCGCCAACTCGGAACAGGATCCTATTTCTCCTGACATCACCCACGCCATGGTCCATCCCACCGACCTGGGCGGATGCACTCTCACCGCCGTTCAAAACGGCGATGAGAACTACAATCCGGCGGCCCCGGTCACACAGAGCGTAACGATTATTAAAGGAGATCAAACCATCACCATCACTATCCTGGCTCCAGCGAGTGCAGCGTACCATTCAACCTTTACCGTGGAAGCCACTGCCAGCTCCAACCTGGCGGTGACGTACTCCAGCGGCAGTCCGGAGATCTGCAGTAACGAGAAAAAGGAAAATGAATTTACCATCCTGAAAGGGTCAGGGACCTGTATCATCCGGTTCGATCAGGCAGGGGACGACCATTACAATTCAGCACCTCAGGAAATCCAATCTGTTATTGCAGTGAAAGCGGCGCAATCGATCACCGTGACTGCTTCTGCTCCCTCGTCCGCAGCATACCTGACAACGTTTAATGTAGCAGCTGAGTCCAGTTCAGGACGGGCGGTTGAGTACAGCAGCAGAAGTCCAGCAATCTGCAGCGTTAATACCCATGAAAATACCGCCACCTTCACCATGCTCACGGGGACAGGAACCTGCCTGGTTCAATTCGATCAGAGTGGGGACGAGAATTATGAATCGGCTGCGACGATCACCCAGCAGGTAATCGCCCAAAAACTCAGCCAGAACATCACTTTCGAACCGATCGACGATATCCACACCTTTGGCGACCCGGATATCTCCATCACAGCCGTTTCAGACTCGGGATTGACCGTCAGCATAAGCCTGGGGGAAAAAGACCCCTGCACGCTGACTGGCACCCAGCTTCACATCGACCATGCCGGAATCTGCACGATCACCTTCTCACAGTCCGGGGATGATAATTTTGAGGCTGCCATTCAGGTACAAAAACAGATCACCCTCCTCAAGAAAACGATCTCCATTCTGTTGATCAACC
Organism: Anaerolineaceae bacterium; assembly: GCA_035542155.1. Classification (GTDB taxonomy): domain Bacteria; phylum Chloroflexota; class Anaerolineae; order Anaerolineales; family Anaerolineaceae; genus DATKLX01. Next base: position 951 of record DATKLX010000016.1, on the reverse strand, counting down.
TATCACATATCGTGGATGGCCAACCCAAAGCGGTGACTGCCGTTCCAGAGATCAATGGCCTGACCGTTGTGGTTACCTACACGGCCAAGAATTACGGTCCCACAACCCAGCCTCCATCCAAGATCGGCACCTACACCGTAAATGCGGTCATCGATGATCGGGATTACCAGGGGTCAGCAACTGCGGAGATGACGATACTCTCAATCCAGGTTTACCTTCCTGTCGTGGTCCACCCATAAGAATGCTGCCGATCAGAAACGCATCCAGATTCAGGCATGTATCCAACAATCAAGATTGGCCGGAGGCAACCCGGCCAATCTTGATTGTTGCCTATCGCCGAGTACCCGGTTAACGGATCACTAAAGGTAGATACACGAATTTCTTGGGATCACTGATGATCAGCGTAGCGGTAGCTGATCCGGAATAATTGGGGTCGTTGACTTCGATCGTGACTGTATATCTCCCTTTCTCGGTCGGAGGCGTGGTACTTTTTAGATAAATCGTACCGTCCACACCTTCGTAATTGACCGTAACAGTTTCCACCGGTGGGGTCGTGGTCACGGTCACGTGTTTCGGATTTCCATCGTAAGTCTGGTTCAAACCTTCCACGATAATACTCACCGTACCCTTGGCGATCGTAAAAATTTGCGGAATATCGTCAGCCGGAAAATAGTTTTCATTGCCTGCCTGTCTGGCGGTGACCGTACAGCTACCACCCCCAGTAATATGGACGAGATTGCCGGCAACTGTGCACTTATCTCCGCTACCCACGCCGAAGCTGACCGGCAGGCCAGAGGTAGCCGTCGCAGTTACAGTGAAGTCCGCATCGCCATAGGTCTTGTTACTCAAGGAGCCGAATGTAATGGATTGGTTGGCCTTCGAGATGGTGAACGAGCGAGTTACCGGTGAAGCGGGATTGTAGTTCGCATCACCATTCTGTGATGCGGTCAC
>DATKLX010000015.1:0-38886 GCA_035542155.1 Anaerolineaceae bacterium | reverse complement strand
TCTTTTCGATCCCCATTCCATTTTTGGATGGCCGGTTGTGGAGGTATTGTCTTTTTTTACCCCCTTTGATTCAAATAGGGAAGAGACTCTCTTGGCCTCTTCCCTCTTGACATCTCAATTCATCGGTCGGGGTGAGTCATGCCTCCGTTCTTTTAATTTATTTCCTCCACAGCGCCCAGGTAAGCAGGGCAACAACTACCCCCAGCAAAAAACCAACGAACACTTCGATCGGCGTGTGGCCGAGGACTTCCCTGAGCTGCTCTTCGCTGATCGGCTGGCCGCTGAACAGCTTGTTGACCAAAATATTGATTTTTTGGGCGTGGATGCCAGCCTGGCGGCGGATGTTGGTCGCATCATAGATTACCACCATCGAAGTCGCCACCCCAAGCGCGAAGACCGGGGTATCGAACCCGGCAAACAGACCAATTGCAAGGGTCGTCGCGGTCATCAGGGCAGTATGCGAGCTGGGCATCCCCCCCGGGCTGATCAGGATGGCCCAGTTCCAGCGCCGTTTGGCATGATAATCCAGCGGCAGCTTCAAAACCTGCGCGATGAGCCAGGCGATCAGCCCTGCAGCCAATACCGGATTTGAGAACCATGAGTGGGTCGCCATGCGTCTCAGCCTTCTTCGAGATCGACTTGATCAGCGCTGCCTTTTTCTTCCCCAAAAAACAGGTTGGAAGGTTCACCCTGGCCGCCGGTCAGAAGCTGCACCTTTAATTCCGCGCGATCCAGGAGAGCGGCACAGTGCTGCGCCAGGGCTTGCCCGCGCTCGAAGAGCGCCATCGCCTCTTCCAGCGGCTTCTGATTGGTCTCCAGGGCCGCTACAATGGATTCCAGCTCGGTGAATGCCTGTTCGTAAGTCATTTGGTCGATGGGGGGGACGCCGTCCATTTGGGTTGTTGCCTCCGAGTGAGGTGAAGCAATAGATTCAGGGTTGTCAGCCGCCGTCGGTAGCTTCGACCACTTCTGCCCCCAGGGTCCCGTCCGCCAGGCGCACCTGCACCCGCTCGCCGGGCTGGACCTGGCTGGCGCTCCGGACGATCCGTCCGTCCGCGGAGCGGGTCACCAGGGCATAGCCGCGCTGCAAGATCGCCAGGGGATTTAACGCGCCCAGGTGGCTCTGAGCGCCTTCCAGCCGGCTGCGAGATAGATCCAGGCAGTGCAGCATCGTCTGTGCGGAAGCGTGGGAGAGCTCGTCCAGGCGCTGGCGATAGCCGCGGATCTGGCCGAGCGGCGAGTACAGGCGCAGGCGGTGCTGACGCTCGTTAAGCTCCCAGCGGTAGCGATCCACAGTGGCAGCGAACCCATGCGAAAGGCTGCTGGCGAGCTCGCGGACGTTGGTCAGCAGGTCCGCCCGGTCGGGGGTGGCCAGCTCGGCCGCGGCGGTAGGCGTTGGGGCGCGCAGATCAGCAACAAAATCGGCGATGGTGAAGTCCGTCTCGTGGCCGATCCCGGTGATCACCGGAGCGGCGGAAGCGACGATGGCATAGGCGACGCGCTCATCGTTGAACGCCCACAAGTCCTCGATCGAACCGCCGCCGCGCGCCACCAGAATCACATCGGGACGGGCTATACGGTTGACCCGCAGGATCGCCTCGGCGATGGCGGCGGGCGCTTCGTCTCCCTGGACCAGGGTCGGCGAGAGGATCACCTCAGCGAGCGGGAAGCGGCGCCGGATCGTGTTGAGCATATCCTGCAGCGCAGCCCCACTCGGGGACGTGACCAGGCCAATCCGCTGCGGACAGGTTGGAACAGGCCGCTTGCGGCCCGGATCGAACAGGCCTTCCGCTTCCAGGCGCGTCTTCAGGCGCAGGAATTCTAAAAAGAGCAACCCTTCTCCGGCAGAACGGACCTGGTCGATGTATAATTGGTATTGGCCCCCCGCTTCATACAGGCTTACACTGCCATGAGCCTGGATTGCCACACCGTCCTTCAGATCGGCCTTGATCCGCAAAACAGTATTCCGCCAGATGACGCAGCGCAGAGACGCGCCCGCGTCCTTCAGTGTAAAATACACGTGCCCCGAGGGCGGTCTGGAGAAGTTGGATATCTCTCCTTCGACCCAGATTTCCTGAAGGAGGTCATCGCTTTCCAGTAACTGGCGGAGATAATGAGTCAGATCGGAAACGCTGATGCAGGGAAGTTGATAAAAAGGGAAAGGATCCATTCTTGCATAGCATACCCTGCTTGCGAAATGGTGTCAACTCTTGCTATCCTTGGGACGGGCAAAGTCTGTTAAAATGAGAATATCCATGAAACACATCTGGTCTCCCTGGCGCATGAAATATATCGAAAAACCCGATCCTGAATCTGGCTGCATATTTTGCGCAGCGATCAACCAAACCGATGGGCCGGAAAACCTGGTGGTCTACCGGGGCCGGACCTCTTTCGTGATCTTAAACCGGTATCCCTATACCAGCGGCCATCTGATGGTGGTGCCCTTTGCCCACCTGGGCTCGCTCGAGCTGCTGGATTCGGATACGAGGGCTGAACTGATGGAACTGGCTGCGTTTTCCCTCCAGGTCCTCCGCGAGATTTACCATCCGGGAGGATTTAACATGGGGGTAAACATCGGCACTGCAGCGGGCGCGGGGATCGTCGGCCACATTCATTTCCACGTAGTTCCCCGCTGGGGTGGAGATACGAATTTCATGACCTCCCTCGCCGAGACGCGCGTTCTCCCCGAGACCCTGGAAGAAACCTACCAGCGAACCTACCAGACCTGGTCGCTATTGTCGCCTGACATATAAAGCAATCACTTCACCAGTATAAGGACCCCAAGGGTTTTCGAAACCCTTGGGGTCCTTATACTGGTGAAGTGAGCGTATCAGTGCTCGGAATCCGGTTTCTGAGAGGGAGAAGGAAACGGGGTCGGCGAATATTGTGGGGTGGGCGATTTCGAAGAGTGCTCTTCCTCCCGATCGGGGGTCGACGTGGACTGCTGTCCCTGCCCGGGCTCCGGTGTGGTTGTGGGATTGGGTTTGGGAATCCGCTCGTGCTCATCGTCAGGTTGAGGAGTGCGAGTATTGCGAGCAGGTTCCGATTCCTCGGTTCCCGCAGGTTTCCTCGTCGGCTCGGTTTCGACTTCAGGCGTATCCGATGGGCTGGTGGTATTTTCTACCTGGTGCTCTTCCGTCGAGCCGGGCTGCGGGTTTTCGTCGCCTTCAGCCGGCATAGATTCTGTACTTGCTGACCTTTGAATTTCAGGTTCCGAGGTGGACGCCTCAGTCGCGTTCCGGTTGATTGGAACCCGGTCCCACAGGTCCTGCCAGACGGTTTTTACGGTGATCGAGTGGGCGACCAGCACCTGGTTGGCGCGCTGCGCTGCGATGATTCCAACGAGGTTACCCACCTTTGGATCGCCGTTCAGTTGAGTATCCGCATTCACCTGGATGTGGATCCCGCTGACCAACCATTCCGTGCCAGAAATGGATTCGATCCGGCCGTTGAACTGGGACATCCTAAACCGGATCCATTCCACCATGACTGTCCCATCCGGGAGCGCCATGCCTTGGACGTCGACGTAATCGCCTTCCTGAAAAGTTACTTTTCTGGATGTCACTTCGAGAAGAATGATTGGGACATGGTTTACCAACCAGCCCCCGCTGGAAGAGCGGGTCAAAAAACCCGCGAAGGCGACCGCTGTATGGCGGTTCCGACTGAAGAGTGCTTCTACCTCGTCCGTGCGTTCCTGGTCGAACTCATTTTGGAGCTGCAGGCGTTGGACCGGGTCGTTGGTGATCAGCAGGCGGGTACGCTCTGCTGTGATCTTCAACGGGTAGAGGCTATCGCCGGGCAGAGCCTGGGCCGAGGCAATTCCGGTGCAGACCAATCCGGCGGTCAAGATGATCAAAACAACCGCCATAGACCGGGCGGAACGCTGGAGAACCGCAGGCGAATACCAGGGCGCCCTGTGAGAGGGGTTGAACAGCGCCTCCAAAAAATTGCTCTTGCTCTTCGCCTGAGCCTTGACCGGGACGGTTTTCTGGAGATTGATCGCGATGGCCAGAGCAGCGGTTTCCAGCAGCGGGCGCAGCCGGGTCTCGTACTCCGGGTAAGCCTTGAGAACCTGGTCCAGCGGGATACCCCGGCGGATCTGGCGCAGGCATTCTTCAAAAATAAGATCAAAGCGATCTTCTGTCATTCTTTCTTCCTTCGAGAATGCGGCGAAGGGAGGCAAGCGCCCGGAACTGCAGAGTCTTCACCGCCCCGATCGTTTTGCCCATCAACCTGGCCGTCTCTTCCAGGGACCGGTCCTCAGAAAAACGAAGGGCCAGCACGTGCTGCTGGTCTTCGGTAAGCCGGAAAATCGCCTCGCGGACCTCACGGTTTTGCCAGGCCTGATCCACGGACTGTTCCGTGCTGGCGCTGGAAATCAACTCCTGGTCCTCCAGCGAATTCATCTTACGCAGGTAACGACTGCGGAAATGATCGTTCACCAGGTGTGACGCGGTCCCGAGCAGCCAGCCTTGCAGATTCTGGTTCGGCCCCCGATGGTGGTGGAGAGCGTCCAGCAGGCGCAAAAAAACTTCGGCAGCAATATCCTCACAGGCCTGAGCATCATCCAGGCGATACCGGACGTAACGGTATACGACCGGGTAATACTGGTCGTGAATGCCGGCCAGTATGAGAGGATCGAGCTGTCGAGCGCGCGCCAGAATGGTTTCGGAATTCATGATCTCTGCAACGACCGATCGGATATGTACCTCGCCCTTCAAGGCTGATTTTTTCCGAATCTGGTCAAAAATCGCTGAATATTGTCCACTGAGATGCATCGAAGCCATACTTTGCACTGGCCCCAAATTGAGCTCCCCTGGCTGTGGAAGCCATCCGCTCGTTCTCTGGTCCTTTCTAACCGCTTAAGTCTGTTGCTGATATAGTCGGATTCACCCCCAAAAAGTAACGAACCCCAGAATCTCAGGGTTCTTTGAGCATCACCAATCATTATTCCATGCCCACAAGCGAGAATCTGGCCCCGCGGTCCACGGCGACGAGAAAATGCTGCCAGTTGATATTAAACGGATTGATTTCCACGGCGTGGATCAGGTCGCGAATCGATTTCTCTTCCACCTGAGTCGCTGGACAGATCTGGTAGCTTTCCCCTGATTCTATCGTCCCCAATAATCAGCCCTGGTTTGCTAACAGTTCTTCCAGGATCTTCCGGGCAAGGCCTGGGTCGGCCTTGCCGCGCATTTGTTTCATCACCTGGCCGACGAACCAGCCCATCAGGGTGACCTTCCCCCCCCGGTAGGACTCCACTTCTTTGGGATTTTCAGCCAGGACTTCCTGGACCACAGTCCGGATGGCGCTGTCGTCGCTGACCTTCGCCAGTCCCTCGGCCTGGACGATCTCCGCCGGAGCCCGGCCGCTCGCCTGGACCTTGCCAAGCAGGTCTTTGCCGGTATTGGCGTTGATCGTCCCCGCATCGACCAGGCGCACGATCTCGGCCAGGGTTGCCGGCGTGACCTTGAGCTGGCCCGCGGTGATGCCCAGATCGTTGAGCATGCGCAGGACGTCGTTCATCATCCAGTTGGAGATGCGCTTTGGGTCGCCCTGGTAGGCCTGCACGGCTGCTTCGAAATAATCGGACAGTTGGCGCTCGCCGGTCAGGATATCCGCGTCGTACTCCGGCAGCCCGTACTGGCGGATAAAGCGTTCCTTGCGCTCGAGGGGCAGCTCGGGAAAACCGGCCAGGATGCTTTCCTTCCAGGCGGCATTCAGGCGAATGGGGAGCAGATCGGGCTCGCGGAAATAGCGGTAATCGGCCTCGGTCTCTTTGGAGCGCATCTTGCGCAACACCCCACGGTCCTCGTCCCACTCCAGGGTCCAGGCTTCGATGCGCCGGCCCGCCTCCACTTCGCGAATCTGGCGCTCGATCTCCTTCTGGATGGCTTCGCGGACAGCGTCGATGGAGTTGACATTCTTGATCTCTGTCTTCGGATTGAGGTAGTCGGCTCCCCTGGGCCGGATCGAGACATTCGCATCGCAGCGCAGGTGGGCTTTTTCCATATCCGCCTCAGAGATCCCCAGCCAGCGGAGCAACTGGCGCAGGCGGATCAGGTATTGGGCTGCCTCGTCAGCCGTACGCAGGTCGGGGCCGGTGACCATCTCGATCAACGGCACCCCACAGCGGTTGAAATCGATCAGGCGCTGGCCGTGGTCGTTCCTGGTTTTCCCCGCGTCTTCCTCGATATGGAGCTTGATGATGCTTACCCGCCGGGTGTAACCTTGCGGCATGGGCAGGTCGAGAAAGCCGCCCTTTCCCAGCGACTGGTCGTACTGGGAGATCTGGTAACCCTTGGGGAGATCCGGATAGAAGTAATTTTTACGGTCAAAGAAAGACAGGTCGCGGACTTCCGAATGCATCGCAGTTGCCAGCAGCACCGCCTTTTCCACGACGGCGCGGTTGAGCACCGGCAGAACTCCGGGCAGCCCGGTGCACACCGGGCAAATGTTGGTGTTGGGCGGATCGAACCACGAATCGGCCTTGCAGGAGCAAAAAATCTTGGTGGTCGTATTGAGCTGGATGTGTGTCTCCAGGCCGATCACAGCTTCATAATCGGTCATAATCCACTCCACAGAATTTAGGGCTGAACTTCATAAACCGATCCTTCACTAAATCGTTCCTTTAAGACCATTCCCTGAAACAGTTGCTGCTCGTCAACGTTATACAAATCCGGGGGCATCGAATCGATGATCACCAGTAATCCGTGGTTTGTGCGCAAATAATTTCGCATCTCGACCGGGCTCGGAAAGGATGAAATCGATGGGTATAAGGTGCCGGTCCAGAAATAAACACCGACGTTGCCCGTGCAAACAAAGGGAACATCCGGGCGATTGCGGATATAGGCGACCGTTTCCGAGATGTGCCAGCGAGAACTCGCGAACCCCTGCCCCTCGACGCTCAAATAGCGAACCCAATCCACCGAGCGGTAGGTATACACTCCCGCGATCAGCAGACACACGATGATGGCCGCTGCCTGAAAGCCGCGCAGCCGATCAGACCAAAGCTTTGCGAGGATACAGCTCAGCGCCATTAGCGTGACCAGCAGACAGGGCGATAAATACCGGCTGTTAAAGGGATCTCCTCTTCCGAAGGTACCTGTACCCGCGGTCAGCAAGGCGAAATTCAGGACTATAAACAGGATCCATAGCAATGGCATCGGCATTCGGATAGATTCCCCAATGATCCGCAATCCAGTCGGGCGATGGGTCAGCAGGAACACCAGGAGCGCCGCCAATCCGACCCCTACAAGCAGGCCCCCTACGAGCAGCGCTTTGCCGTGCACAAAGCGACCCGGAATAAACCAGGTCAATATTCCCTCGATCGTGCCCTGGATGCGGCTGATACTGGGGAACTGCCAGATAAAGTTTCTGGATCCGATGGGTTTTGCGTAAAAAATGATGTTCCGCACCACATAAAGTGAGATGGGAAGGACTGCGATCGCCGCAAAAATGACCACGCGGTAGAACCGGCTGCTCCACGAACGCCGGTTGGTCAGTAACAAGACGATGACGCCTGCCCCAATCAGGGTGATTCCTGCATAGCGAGTGATGGCTGCCAAACCTGCCAGGATAGCGGAAAGGATCAGCCATCGCATATTCTGTTTTGAAAAATAGATTTCCAGCCCCGCCATACTGGACAGGAACAGGACAAAATACAACGGCTCACTCAACGCCCAGGAAAAAACATCGATCAGGATCTCGGAAGTCAGGCCGATCAATGCGCCAAATAACCCAAACAGATATGACCCGCTGACTTTATAGACCAACCAACCCGACAGGATCACCGCCAACCCGAAGGACAGCGCATTGACCAAGCGGATACTGACCAATGGATCCACCTTCAGAAAGCCAAAGCCAATTAACAGGATGGGCAGCAGGGGCGGGAATGCCGGGTCAAGCGTAAATCCCTGCCCCGCAATTAAATCACGAGCCGGCTTAATATAGGCAAAAGAATCATCGCTTAATCCTGCGCCCAAACGGGTTGCAGTCAGAATGACCGCTACTCCGGCCAGCCCCAGGACAGCCAGGGATAGAAGAAATATCTCTCGACGGTGATGAACGATGCTGTTCATTACTCTCTGAGATCGCTAAGAATTTGGCTGCAGCGCGGCGGGCTGCGCTTTACGCCAATCTTCCCCGGCAGTGGCCATTTCGTAGGCGCGCCCGATCTGGAACAGCTTTGCCTCGCAAAAGTCTGCGCCCAGGAGCTGGATCGCCAGGGGCAGGCCCTGCCTGTCGAGGCCGGCAGGCAGGGAAATTCCCGGGGTGCCGGCGTGGTTTGCGGCCACGGTGAGCTGGTCGGCATACTGCATGAGGACCGAGTTTCCGTAGACGGCGTTAAACGCAAAGGCCGTAGTCGGGGTAGTTGGGGTGAGGAGCGCGTCCAGGCGGTACTTCCCGTCGGGGTCGAAGACCTGCTCGAAATCCCGCCGGATGAGCGTACGCACCCTCAGGGCGCGCTCGTAGTACTGCTGGCTGTACTGAGCCGCGCTAACGTACATGCCCATCAGGATACGCAGCTTTGGTTCCTTGCCAAACCCCCAGGCGCGGGATTTGCGGTACATCTCGCCCAGGTCCGCCGTCTGGACGGGGGTGCGGTAGCCGTATTTCACGCCATCATAACGGTGCAGGTTCGAGGCAGCCTCCACCCGGCTGATCACGAAATACGTCGGGATGCCATGGCGGTTGTTGGGCATGGGAACGTCCTCGACGATCTCCGCGCCCAGGCCGGCGTAAATCTCCGCTGCCTGGCGAACCACCTGCTCGATCTCCGCCGGGAGCGGCAATTGGAGCAGCTCGCCGGTCTGTGGGTCGGGGTAGGTGATCCGGAAATAGTCGGGGGAGAGGCCAATGCGCATCCCGCGGATGCTTTCTTCCAACGCGGCGAGATAATCTGGGACGGGCAGGACCGCGGCGCTACCGTCGTGAGGATCAGGGCCGGCGATCATCTTCAAGGCCAGGGCCGCGTCGGTCACGTTGCGCGCGACCGGCCCGGGGCAGTCCAGCGAAGAAGCAAAGGCGATCAGCCCGTAGCGCGAGACCCGGCCATAAGTCGGCTTGACCCCCACCACGCCGCAGAAGGCCGCGGGTTGGCGGATGGATCCGGCGGTATCGGTGCCCAGCGAAAGAGGGGCTTCGCCGGCCGCTACGGAGGCAGTGCTGCCGCCCGAGGAACCGCCGGGGACGCGGTCCAGCTTCCAGGGGTTACGCGGGCTGGGCTGAAAGGCAGAGGACTCGCAGGAGGAGCCGAACGCGAACTCATCCATGTTGACCTTGCCCAGCATCACCGCCCCCGCCGCTTCCATTCGTTCCACCGGGGTAGCGGTGTACGGCGCGCAGAAGTTGGCCAGGATGCGCGAGCCCGCCGTCGAGGGAGTGCCCCTGACGCAGAAGATATCCTTCACCGTGAACGGTACCCCTGCCAGGGGACCAGGATCTTCCCCGGCCGCCAGCATTTGATCGACCGTCTCAGCTCGAGCGCGAGCGCGATTCGCGGTGAGGTTGATCAGGGCATGGACCTTTTGCAGGTCCTCGAGCGTCAGCTCTCCCGGCTCGATGCTGCCCGGTCGCCCATCCACTGCTTCGACCCGGCGCAGCGCCGCTTCCAGGACTTCGACCGCGCTGATCTCTCGCCTGTGAATCAGCGCGCTGATTTCATACGCAGAAAAGCCGCATAGATCCATGGTCATTCCAGTTCCGTGTGAGGGATATCCGGGACGACGATATACCGGTCCTCCACCTGGGGCGCCTGGGCCAGGATTTCCTCCGGCTGCTGGTAAGGGATCCAGCTATCGGTGCGGGGTTTTGGGCTAATCTGGGGGGGAAACGGCACGCCGTGAGCCGCCGGTTGCACGTCCTCAGGGATCGGAATTTCTCGCAGCTCCTGGATGACCTTCAACTGGTTGTTCAGTTGCCCGCGCAGGTACTCGGCCTCGTCGGCATCGAGCTCCAGTGCGGCCAGGCTGACCAGGTGATCGAACAATTCGGGTGTGATCAAGTCGCTCATCTCGTTCCTTTTGGGTAATCCAGCCTACCGACCCCTGTGAGTATAGTTTACTTTATTGGCCTGTCAAGGCAGGCGCGCCCTTTAGCCGCCCTTTTTCAGCGGGTGAAAGCCTTCTCCCAGCGCCTCCTGGGCGTGACCGATGACCATAAACGCATTTGGATCGACCTCGCGGACCAGGGCCTTCAGCACGTTGACCTCCGCCCGGGAGATGACGCAGAGGAGCACCGGACGGTCCGCGCCGGTATAGCCGCCGACGCCGGGCAGAACAGTCACCCCGCGCTCCATGTCATCCAGGATACGCCGGGATACTTTCTCAGCCTCGTTGGTGATAATTAAAGCCGTACGGAAAACGTCGGTCCCCTCCGAAGTCATCTCTGCCGTGATCCCGCTGACATAGATCATCACCAGCCCGTAGAGCGCCCGGTCCCAACCGAAGACGAAACCCGCCCCAAGGACCACCAGGCCGTCCACGACCAGGTAGGCCTGGGAGAGGGGGACGTGCAGACGGTCGTTGAGGATCCGGCCGAGGATATCACTCCCACCGCTGGTCCCCCGCCCGCGGTAGACCAGTCCCAACCCGACCCCCAGCAGCACCCCTCCGTACAGGCTGTTCAAGACCAGGTCGCTGGTCACTCCGTTGGCTGGAAGGTATGGGGCGAGATTATCCGTTAGGAGAGAAAAAGAAGCGACGGCGAAAGCGGTGCGCAGGGCAAAGCGCGGACCGCCCAGAAAGCGCCAGCCAAGTATGAAGAGAGGCACGTTGCCAATGAAAACCATCAGGCCGATCGGCCAGTGGGTGTAATGATTGATCAACTGCGCCAGACCGCTGATCCCACCGCTGACGATATTGGCGGGTATCAGAAACAGACGCATGGCGAGCGCCTGGATCAGGCTGCCAATGAAAATATATCCGTAATCACGGCCAGTCTTCCAGGAAATATCCAGGACCGAGCTGAGCTGCGTCAGGCTTTGAGTTGGGCTGGGGGAGGTTTGAGACACGGGAGGCTGCCTTTTCCTGCGAGAAGTCGGGTGGAGGATATTATAATATTGGTGAGAGGCATATGGAGGAGCTCAAGAAAAACCCGTTGATCCAGGACCTGCCCGAGACCGAGCTGGAATGGCTGCTGGCACACAGCCGCCCCCAGGACCTGTCAGCAGGGGACATCTTCGTCCGTGAGGGCGACCCGCCGGGGGAATATTACATCGTCCTGCAGGGCGAACTGCAGATCATCCGCCGGGAGAAGGACGGCAAAGAAAGCGTCCTGGGCACTACCCCGGTCGGGGTGATGGGCGGCGAGATCTCCCTGCTGCTCGATGAGCCCTCGATCTTCACCGCGCGGGCGATTCTACCCAGCCGCCTGCTGGTCCTCGACCAGAAAGCATTCCGCGAGCTGTTCGCAAACTGCCCGATGCTCGCCAGGCGGGTTTTCCAGACAGCCGCCGAGCGGGCGTTTGGGCTGGCTAACAACCTCAAACAACAGGAAAAGCTGGCCGCGATGGGTAAGCTCTCCGCCGGGCTGGCTCACGAGCTGAACAACCCCTCGGCCGCCTCGGGGCGGGCGGCCAAATCGCTGCGCGAGCTGCTCCCCGAGCTGCAGGCCAGCGCGGTGCGCCTGAACCGCCAGTGCCTGCCCGCCGACCTGCTCGAGCGCCTGCTGGTCTTCCAGCAGGAAGCCCAGGAGCGGGCCAAATTTGCCGGTCCGCTGCTGCCCCTCGAGCGCGCCGATCGCGAGGAAGAGCTGGGCCGCTGGCTCGCCGGGCGAGGCGTCGAAAAGACCTGGAAAGCCGCGGCGACCTTCGCCGCCGCGCGCGTGCAGCCCGCCGAGCTCGATAGCCTGCTGGTGGGCCTCCCGCCAACCGCCTCCCAACCCGAGGTCCTCGCCTGGATCGAGGAGACCCTCTGCGCCAGCCAGATGCTGGTCGAGATCGAGGAGAGCACCCGGCGCATCTCTGAGCTGGTCCGATCAATCAAAGAATACACGTACATGGATCAGACCCCACTCCAGGCCGTGGATGTGCATAAAGGGCTGGAGAATACTCTCATCGTGCTGGGCCATAAGCTGCATGGAGTGACCCTGGTCCGCGAGTACGACCCCAATCTGCCGCAGATCCAGGCCCATGGCAGCGACCTGAACCAGGTGTGGACCAACCTGATCGACAATGCCATCGACGCCACCGGCGGTAAGGGGGAGATCCGCCTGATTACGCGCTGCGAGAACAGCTATGTGATGGTCGAGGTGACCGACAGCGGTCCAGGAATCCCGCCGGAGGTGCTCGAGCATCTCTTCGAGCCATTCTTCACCACCAAGGAGATCGGCGTGGGGACCGGCCTGGGGCTGGATATCACGTATCGCATCGTCCACCAGCACAACGGGACGATCGAAGTTCAATCCGAACCCGGTCGCACCCGCTTTATCGTCCGCCTGCCGGTGGCCAATCCTGGCGAGGGCTGAATGCCGCCAGTTGGCCGATTTGCGTCTCATCGCCAGCCAGTCCCAGGATGCCCTCTGCGCGGGCGATTTCGCTCGATTGGGCGCAGCGATGGTTGCCAACACCGAGGCGCAGCGCCGGCTGCATCCCGCCCTGGTCGGTTCGGACGCGGCGCGGCTGATCGAGCAGGACCGCCCCTATCGCAATATCCCCATCGATCTCAGCCGCACCGGCCTGCGCGTCTGGAATCAGGAATTTACTCCTCCATCTTGAACTGCCAGGCGGCCATGCTGCCCACGATCTCAGGGATGTTCTGCCTTCCGAGGGTCTGGAGGATGGCGCAGGCTTCGCCCAGGTGGTACCAGTAGTGATAGATGTTACGCAGCAGCAGCGTGCCGATGTTTTCCGTGGCCGGTTTCCCCTGCCATTCAAAACAGGTTTCGATGGTCTGCGAGGTCAGCGTATCCAGGTAGGGGTCGGCGGCCAGGGTGATCTCGCGCCAGACGGCCCACATCTTTTCGATCGGAGGCGTGCTGGCTGGTTTGCCGGTGCCAACCTGGTCGTTCAGCTCAGGGTAGAGCAGCTTACCCTGCTGGGCGCGCTGCAGCCAGTAGCGCTGTTCCTGGTTGGCCAGATGGCCGACGATCCAGCTAATGCTGTTCACCGGCTCTGCCCGGTAGACTGCGTCTTCCGGGCTCACGCCGGTCAGGACGCGCACAAACTCGCTGCGCGTAAAGCGCAACTGGGTGACGAGGGGATGGGGCATACGTACCTGCCTGTTTCAAATCTAGCAAAAGAGCGAACTGGCAAAAGACAACAACTCTAATAAATCTTAGCACAATCCGCTGGAGCCGGGCAAGCCCATCCCCCCGATAGCCAGATCAAAGATAGATCAGAAAGCCGCACTCGCTGGAGCCGGAGATGGCTGTTTCGAGCATCGCGACCTGAACGGGGCGCTCGAGGATGGCTTCTCAATACTCCTGTGTCTTCGCGTCTTCGCGGTTCAAGCTCTTTCTCCCCAATCCCACGATTCCATCGCTTCCAGCGCGGTATACGAGGTTAAATCTAGCTGGAGCGGGGTGACCGAGACGTAGCCGCGCGAAAAGGCCCCGAAATCGGTGCCTTCGTCGGGCACGCCCGTGGGGGCCTCGCCGCCGATCCAGTAATACGGCCGCCCGCGTGGGTCCTCGCGCCGCACCAGCAGGTCCCGGTAGATGCGCAGGCCCATGCGCGTGACCAGGATCCCACGGATCTGGTCTTCGGGCAGGTAGGGCACGTTGACGTTGAGCAGGGTCCGCTCGGGAAGCCCGTGGGCGATGACCTGCTCGGCCACCCGGCGCGCGATCCGCGCCGTAGGGCCGTAATCCAGCGGTCCGATCACCGGCTCATTGGGCTCGACCGAGACCGCGATAGACGGCAGCCCGGCGATCGCGCCTTCCATCGCCGCGGTGACCGTGCCAGAGTAGGTCACGTCGTGGCCGAAGTTGCCGTTGGGGTTGATCCCCGAGACGACCATGTCGATCTTTTCGGAGAAGAGACCCAGCAAGGCGAGGGCAACGCAGTCGGATGGGGCCCCGTCCGAGGTGAATGCCGGGGTGCCGTCGGCCAGGAGGGTTTCGCGCACACGCAGCGGCCGGTCCAGGGTCTTGACGTGTCCGGAGGCCGACCAGTTGCGGTCGGGGGCCAGCACACTGACCTGCCCGATCTTACGCATCTCCTGGGCCAGCGCCAGCAGCCCGGGAGCGGTAATGCCGTCATCATTGGTAACCAGAATGTGCATCCTGTGGTGAGATTTTTTAACCTTGAGTCGCTAATACCTGCTCCAGACGCTCGATGAGAGCCCGGCGGTCGTCTTCGGCGAGAAAGGCCGCCTGGGCAGCGGCGAGGATACGCCCGTGAAGCTGCGCGGTGGTCAGGCCTAGCTCCTGGCAGGCCAGGCAGTATTCGTTGGAAAGAGTGATTTGCGAGATGCTCGGGTCATCGGTATTGATAGTCACATTGAGGCCCTGGTTGAGCATGCTTAACAGCGGGTGCTGGCGCAGCGTCGGGAAAACGCCGGTCTGGTAATTGCTGGTGATGCAGACCTCGAAAGGAGTGCCCAGGTCGCGGGCCAGCGCGACCACCTCGGGATCTTCGAGGACGCGCACGCCGTGGGCGATCCGCTCCGCGCCGATGTCTTCGATCGCCTCGCGGACGTTGTCCGCCCCGCGCCACTCCCCGGCGTGGACGGTGATGTGCAGGCCGCTCTCGCGGGCCTCGCGGAAGATGCCCATGAAAGGCCGGGCGGAGAACTCGACCTCATTGCCTGCCAGGTCGAGGCCGCAGATGCCGCGCGACTGGCGTTCTGCCGCCAGCCGGGCGACCTTTTCGGCCAGGGATGGGTTCTCGTGGCGGTTGACCGAGGCGATCAGGCGGGTGGTCAGGCCGGTGGCCTGCTCGCCTTCGCGGGCTGCGTCGCAGACCCAGTCCATCACATCGGCGAGGGGAAAATCTTCCGCGCGGCTGAGGGCGACCGGGGTGAAGCGCAGCTCCAGGTATACCACCTGGTCGCGCGCAGCGTCCTCGATCGCCTCGCGAGTGACACGGGCGATGGCCTCCGGGGAACGGTAGAACAGGCGCAGGGTTTGGAATTTGGAGAGAAAGTTGCTGAAAGTGAAAGGCTCGTCGGGCTGCATCTGGACCAGCGCCCGGAGGTGCTGCTCCATCGGCAGGGTGATGCCATGCGTGCGGGCGATGTCCAGCATGGTCTTCAGGCGCAGCGTACCTTCGAGGTGGCGGTGCAGTTCCACTTTGGGAAGCTGGACGAAGAAGGTGTCCGTCGGTGCGGGTAGCGAGCTCAAAAGGTCACCTGGCCTGGGATGAAATGAGGATGCGTTAAAAATATTATACTGGAAAATAGTGAAAGACAGTAAATGCAGTGCAGTGAAGTCAGAGGTATGCGAAAGCTGGATGCACCCCTATTCTTTGAGAATTAGTTGAGGTTCCTTGATTGTAAACGAAAAAAGGGCCAAAAACGATTCATATCCAGGGGCACCTTACAAAAGTATCAGGTGAAAATGAGACATAAAACATGACTCACCTCGAAAAGATTAAAATCGGGGTGAGTCATGTCTTCGTATCGGTTCTCGTTTTCCTAATGCCGCTTGCGCTTCTTCTTCCCGGAGGGCATCTGGACGTTGGCCGCCGGCGCGGCTACAGCCCTGGACGGCCCCGACGGAGGCGTTGAAGCCGGGCCCTGCCCTTCTCCGCTGGCGCTGGCCGGGTAGGGCTCGGGAACGGACTGACCATCTCCTGACGGCGCCGCGGCGACCGTGGTGACGATCCGCGGACGGTAGGTCAGCATGCGGCTGATCACCCCCGAGCGGATGTCACGTAGAAGCTCGCCGAACATCTCCATCGCCCGGCTCTTGTACTGCACCAGCGGATCGCGCTGGGCATAAGCCTCCAACCCGATGGAGACGCGCAGCGCCTCGACCTTCGTCAGGTATTCCACCCACAGCTCGGAAATGACCTGCAGCAAGAGCTGCCGGTAGATCTCGTTCATCACCCGCTTGCCCAGAGCGGTCTCGATCGTGCGGCGGTCCTCTTTGTCTATCGTTTCCAGCGGGACCTGGGTCAGCCCGGCAAAGCGGATCTCTCCCAGGGTCTCTTTCAGCTCAACCTGGATCGGCTCGGCCAGGTGCTCGAGGCGGGCGCCCTGCTGGTGCATGCGTAGATACTCGCTTTTCCCCCACACCAGCGACATCCGCTCCTGGGCTTCTTCCAGGTGGTCGAGGACGTCGTCGGTCACCTGCTGGACGGGCCGGTCCTGGAGCAGGCGCGCGGCGAGGAAGCTGTAGCGCAGGCGGGTGGTGTACTGCCAGGTCTGGCGGTGGGTCTTGCGGTCGAAAGACATCTTCGCCCCGCGGCCCATCACGCCGATGAGCTGGATCAGGTCGCTCTCGCTGGCGTCGCTACCCAGGCGGTTGACCTGCGGCTCCAGGTCGCGGGCAATCTGGCCCTGAGAACCGAGCAGCCGCTCACGCCGGCGCTGGAATACCTCGCCGGTTAGCTTGAGCAGGTACTCGGAGAGCTCGCCCCATTCGTACTCCTGGAGCTGGCTGGCGTGCACGTTAAGGCTTTCCTCCAGCCGGCGCTCGAAGCTGCCGATGATGCGCTGAATTGTCAGCGCAGTGAGGGTGTTCTTGATCTGCGCTTTGATCGGCCCCGCCACGGCCTGCGGGTCGGTCGACAGGCTGCGCATCTGCTCGTTGGTCAGCTTGACCGGCATGCGGATGGCCACCGAAAGTTCCTCGATCAGCTCCTGCGGGCGGCGCGGCGGCTCGCCTTCCTCTTGTTCCTGTTCGCGCAACCCATCCAGGTAGGTGTCGAGAATGTCTATCCGCTCATCGACCTGGACCTGGAGCGAGTCGGCAGTATTCTCGAGCAGCTCCTGGGCCGAGCGCTGGAAGTGCTCCTGTTCGGCGTCGATGGTCTTCTCGGCCAGGTCGAGCAGCGCGTCCATCGTTGTGTTGTGCAGGTCGCCGGGGTCGTGGGCGGCTTCGATCTTCTGGTTGACCAGCTCGAGCAACAGCCGCTGCGGGTAGGAGGGAAAGACCACGTCCTCGTACTCGATCGCCGGCTGGATCTCGTCCAGATAGGCGAGCAGCTTCCAGGGGCCTTCATCATCCTGGAGCGCTTTGGGGATGCGCTCTTGCAGCTCAGTGTCGAGCATGCCGGTCACGTCTTCGCTAAGGTCTTGCTTGGTGAACACCCGGTCGCGCTGCGAGTAGATCCGCTCCCGCTGAGTGTTGAGCACGTCGTCGTATTCGAGGAGGTGCTTGCGCACGTCAAAGTTGGAGCCTTCCACCCGGGTCTGCGATTGCTCGACCAAGCGGCCGACGATGCCGCTCTCGATCGGCAGGGCCTCATCGATGTTGAGCCGCTCCATCAGGCCCTCGACCTGCCCGCCGCCGAAGAGGCGCATCAGGTCGTCGTCCAGGGCCAGGTAGAAGCGCGAGGACCCCGGGTCTCCCTGGCGGGCAGAGCGCCCGCGAAGCTGGTTATCGATGCGGCGCGCTTCGTGCCGCTCGGAGCCGATCACGTGCAACCCGCCCAACGCGCGCACTCGCTCCATGTTGTCCATGTACTCGAGGAAGGCTTTGGCCGCCTCTTCGTAGATGCCGTATTCGGCCGGGTCGATCGAGAGGAGCGCCTTGCGCCGCTCCTCGTTGTTCATGTCGAAGGCGTCCTCGTGCCCGGCATGGGTGAGGATGTGGATCACGTCGCCAAGGATCTCCTCGGGCAGTTCGCCGCCCAGTTTGATGTCGACCCCGCGGCCGGCCATGTTGGTGGCGATGGTCACCGCGCCAAACGCGCCGGCGCGAGCGATGATCTGCGACTCCTCGTCATGCTTGCGGGCGTTCAGGACCTGGTGGGGGATGCCGCCCTGCAGCACAGATACCAGCCGTGGAGCGTCCTCTTCTTCGAGATTGAGCACCCGCAGCAGGACCGCCAGGTTAGCCGGGTCCTCGAGGTTGATTGTGAGCTCGAGCGGTTTGGCCATCTGGCGCAGGTCGCCGGGCGCGAGGCTTTCCAGCGGCTTGTAGAGCGGGGCCAGCTCGGGGATGGCGCGCTCGCTCTCCTGCATATGATGCTTCTCCAGCCAGACCTCGCGGATCAGCAGCACCTGGAGCAGGCGGCGGATCGGCTCGGGGGTCAGGCGGTCCGAGAGGCGCTCGGAGTGCTCGACCGAGGTGGTGCCGACCAACTGCGGCCGGCCGGTGACGTAATAATGGATGATCTCCTGGGTGATGGCGCGCAGTTTGGCTTCCTGGGTACGGTAGACCACGTCGGGGAAGTCCTGCCGCCGCCAGTAGACGGCTTTTTTCTGGAGATCATCCCGGCGAGCATAGTAGCTGTATTTGTAGTTGTTGGCGTCGCGGGTTTCGATCTCGACCAGCCCGGTGGTGGGGCGTAGTGCCTGGTACTCCAGGTTCGTCGGAATGGGCAGCACGTCGAGCTTGTAGATCTTGTAGAACTCTTCAGCCTCGGTCAGTGCGGTACCGGTCATGCCGGCTAGCTTCTCGTACATGCGGAAGTAGTTCTGCAGGGTGATGGTTGCGTACGTGACGTTTTCCGCCTCGACCTTGACCCCTTCCTTGGCTTCCACCGCCTGGTGGAGCCCATCAGACCATCGCCGGCCCGGCATCAGCCGACCGGTGAACTCGTCGACGATGATCACCTTGCCCGCCTGGACGAGATAATCCTTGTTACGGCGGTAGAGGAACTGGGCGCGCAAGGCCTGTTCGAGATATCCCATCAGGCGGGCCTGCTCGGGGGTGATGTCCTCCGGGCGTTCGGGATCCCGCAGCGGCATCTCGAGGAGCTGCTCGACGTGCAGGTCGCCGATCTCGGTCAGGCTGACCGTGCGGTCCTTCTCTTCGATATCGTAGTCTTCAGGATTGAGCTGGCGGACAATCTGGGCCATCTTGACGTACCACTCGGTGTCCTCGGAGGCTGGCCCGGAGATAATCAGCGGCGTGCGGGCCTCGTCGATGAGGATGTTATCGACCTCGTCGACGATGGCGTAGTAGTGCCCGCGCTGGACGCGGTCTTCCAGGCGCATGGTCAGGTTGTCGCGCAGGTAGTCGAAGCCAAACTCGGAGTTGGTCCCGTAAGTGATGTCGGCCTTGTAGGCTTCAGCGCGGGGAACCAGCTCGAGCTGGTGCTGGTCCTCGTGGGGCGAGGTCTTTTCCAGGTTGACCAGGAAGGCCAGGCGCCCGTTCTCGGTGCGGGCGGCCATTTGCAGCACCCCGACCGTCAGGCCGAGGGCCTGGTAGATGGGCGCCATCCAGCGAGCATCGCGCCGGGCCAGGTAGTCGTTGACGGTGACCAGGTGGACGCCGCGCCCGGTCAAAGCGTTCAGATAGAGGGGCAGCGTGGCGACCAGGGTCTTGCCCTCGCCAGTGCGCATCTCGGCGATCTTCTTCTGGTGCAGGGCAATTCCACCGATCATCTGCACGTCGTAATGACGCAGGCCAATGGTGCGTTTGCTCGCCTCGCGGACCGCGGCGAAGGCCTCGGGGAGGATGTCGTCGAGGTCCTCTTTTTCGCTGGCGAGGCGCTCCTTGAATTCGGCGGTTTTGTTCTTGAGAGCCTCATCGCTCAGGTCTTCGTATTCATTTTCGAGGGAGTTGATCTGGTCGACGATCTCGCTCAGCCGCTCGACTTCCTTGCGGTTAGGGTCTCCGCCCAGAAATTTGACGATTTTCGTAAACATAATCTTCCTGTAGGAAAGTAATCGGTTGCTCGGTAATTGGTAACCAGGCGTTGTCTGCTTGATAACAGGATCAGGACGCCGGACGAATCTTAAGAATCAGTGCGGTCCCTCAGGATGTGATGATCAAGAATAAACCGCATAGACGAAGGAAAATTATAGCATAGGTTGTGGATGGATAATATCAGAGAACCATTAGAAGTCTTGGTGCTAAAATGGATAAGCTCCTTGATCGCTCCCACATCCGGGCGACTCGGGAAGCGAGAGGTGGAAAAACGCCCTCATTAACGGATACTGGTCTGGATGGGAAAAGGAAAGGAGATTATGAAGCGGCTTCAATATATTCACAATCTATATTGGTGACCGGCTGGGCCTCTACCGGGCACTGGCCGATGGCGGTCCCGCAACCGCGGCAGAGCTCGCCGCACGCACCCAGACGCACGAGCGCTATATTCGTGAGTGGCTTGAACAGCAGACCGTCGCCGGAATTCTCGAAGTGGAGGATGAGACTGAGGCGGCAGAGGCACGCTGTTTCAACATCCCGGCAGGATATATCGAGCCACTGATCCAGTGCGACAGCCTGAACTACCTGGCCCCACTGGCGCAGTTATTCGCCGGTGCGGTACGTCCTACGCCTGAGCTCCTGGAGGCTTATCGCACCGGCGGGGGCGTGCCGTTCAGCGCCTATGGAACCGACCTGCGCGAAGGCCAGGCCGCGGTGAACTATCCCGCTTTTGCCAACCAGTTGTCCAGCGAGTGGCTGCCGGTGATGGCGGACGTGCGCGCCCGCCTTCAATCCGATCCGCCAGCGCGCGTTGCCGATATCGGCTGCGGGTTTGGCTGGTCGAGCCTTGGTATGGCACGCGGCTATGCCAACATCCGCGTGGATGGCTTCGACCTGGATGCCCCTTCTATCGCGCGAGCTCAGGAAAATGCCCGGCGCAACAACCTGGCCGACCGGGTGAAATTCCAGGTCCGTGACGCCGGTGACCTGGCCCTCTCGGGTCAGTACGACCTTGTCACGGCGTTCGAATGCGTCCACGATATGGCCGATCCCGTGGGGGTGCTAGGCACCATGCGCCAACTGGCCGGCGAGCGTAACGCGGTCCTGATCGTCGACGAGCGCGTCGGGCATTCCTTTACTACAAAAGGGAACGACGTGGAGTGGATGATGTACAGCTGGAGCGTCCTCCACTGCCTGCCGATGGGGATGGCCGATCCGCCAGCGTTGGGGACAGGCACGGTGATGCGCCCCAGCACCCTGGAGCGTTACGCGCTCGAAGCTGGTTTCCGCAGCCTCGAGATCCTACCGATCGAGAACAACTTCTTTCGTTTCTACCGACTAAGGGGGTAAATTCCCAACCATTTCATTGCCAGACGTGGGAACCAGATTAAGCCCGGCGGTGTATTCTATGCAAACCACCTGTGTCAGTGCATAAGGAGAGCTAGGCTCTTTGGGATCCGCCGTGGTATCTCCCTCTTCACGCGTATTCCCAATGAATCGAGAGCTATGGCGACGAGATGGATCTGGGTCGTGGTACTATCGCTGGTCGGACTCGCTTCTGTAGTCTTCCTGATCCGTAATACGTAAATCCTGGCGAGATCCGCGTGGGGCCCACGCGGATCTCGCCGACGTGCCGCCCACCGCGTTTCCTCAGACTTTCTCAACCACCATCTGAAGCGGACGGACCATTTGCGGCTTGATCATGGTGTTGAACTTGCGCCGGATCGGGGGAAGATTGATGATTGGAGCGACAAAGGTGTTCAGCAGCGCGCTCTGCAGGTCGCGCTGGGGGAAGGTCTGGTAGAAGCCCAGCCTCTGATAGGCGCGGTGGTCGGCGGGGAAGACGAAGCGCAGCCGGCTGTAGACGTCGTCACGGAAGATCTTCATCCCACCCACGCCGAGAAAGGTCTGCGGGCGGGTGCAGCCAATGCGCGCATTCTCCAGCAGGCGCGCGGCGAGCTGGTCGATCAGCCGGTCGATATCGGCGGATTCGCCGTTCTCATCGCTGACCACCCCGACCAGGGTTGCGCCCTGGAACTGGAAAAAGCCTTCCATGATCTCCATCAGGTTGGGCACCTGGCTGAACGGCCCGGAGACCAGCAGGGCGACCTGCTTGCCCTGCAGCACGGGGGTGTGGGTGTTGAAGAAAATGCGGTCAAAGAACATCTTCCAGCGCGCGGAGAGGTAGCGATCGACCATGCTGCCGGCGTAGACCAGCACGTCCGCGGTCATCACCGTGTTTTTGTAAAATTCAATGTACTCATCCTTGCCCTCGTAAGCGCAGTGGTAGTTCCCGCCGCACTGCAGGCAGCCCAGGCAACTGCCCTTGATCTGCAGCTCGCGGATGTTGACCATGGTCACCTCGCCGGAGAAGGTAGCGCGGCAGCGCTGGACCATCCCCGCCAGGTTGCTGGACGGATCGTTCGTATCGTGAAGGATGACGACCTTTTTCTCGGCGGTCGGGACAGGCCTGGTGGTCGGGCCCGGCTGATAGGCGAAGTCGCGGTAGACCAGGGGCAGGTAACGGCGCTGGGTCAGGACCTGTTTCTCGACGCCGTCGAGAAACTGCTGCCCGAACTGGACCAACTGGCGGCGGCCTTCTTCCTTGAGCAGGTCGGTCATATCCGGGGAAAACGAGCCCAGGAAGCGCATTCCCAGGTCATCGCAGATGGCGTGGATGTAATTATGGGCGGTATGGTCGAAGAAGTGGATTGAGGTGGAGAGCGCCGCAGCGTATTTCCCGGCGAAGGCATCCTGGACGCCCCGCTCGGAGATCAGCTCGATAAAGCGCTTATAGTGGGCGTGGACGAGGAGGATGTAAAGTGGGAATCCCCACAGGACCGCGGCGGCGGCGCGCACCTGGGCGATTATCTCGTCGAAGGCGGCGCGGTCGTTTTCCAGGCGCTTGATCTTTTGGGCGACGTTCACGATCGAGAATTCGTGCTGCGGATAGATCTTGGCAAGGTAAGCGACGTACTGCATGGTGACGCTCAGCTCACCCTTGGGGCTGCCGTTGAGGACGATGATTTTCATGGCTGATTATCCTTTCTGTGACATTAATGACATGTCAAAACTGACATTAGCGGATAAAAAAATTATAGTTCCTGCACGGTCTGGATGGCTTCCTCCAGCCAGGCCAGATAAGCCTCTTCGTAGCGAATACCCATCTTCAGGGTCAGCCGCCAGAACGCCTCGTCACGTTCCAGGTTGGCTTCACCCTGGTGGCTGTACTCCGACATGTGGGCGGCGATGACCTGGTAGGCAGCGGCTTTTTCGCGGTGCAGCTCGCGCTGCAGGATCAGCTCGGCGAGGACCTCTTGCGGGTCGCGTTGAGCGGAGAAAAAAATACGCACCAGCAGCTCTTCCTTGATCGGCGAGACCTCTCGCAGCGGGTGGTCGAGCCACTCCTTGAGCGCCTGCTTTCCGGCGGGGGTAATCGTGTACACGCGCCGGTCCGGCTGGCTTTCCTCCTGGACGAAGCGCGAAACGACCAGCCCGTCGGCCTCCATCTGGCGCAGGGTGGTGTAGATCTGGCTGTGGTAAGCGTGCCAGAAATGGGCAGTAGAGGAATCGATGGCCTGCTTGAGATTGTAGCCGGTCATCGGCTGGTAGTTGAGGAAACCCAAGAGGATGAACCTGATCATGTTTACAGTATACTATTCCATAATTTATATGTCAATAATGACATATGTCACATCTATAATAACTTTTTACGTCATTTTTAAGGGATATTTTTTTTTGATCCGTATACTTTAATTGTTAAAAATTCTTTATTCATAACCAAATTGGTATAATTTTCGCATTCATTTCCCAGTCCAATCTACTGATTGCCGTCACCCGCGAGGTCCTATGCAGCCCACCATCACCATCAACATCCCCGCCACTTTTCGCCTTTCCGTGAGGTGGTTTTACTTATTCGTCCTGGTCTGCCTGGTTGTCACGGGCCTGGTCAGCGCCCCTGTAAAACCAGTCCAGGCTTTTGATCTGAACATTCCGGCCGATATGAATAAGAGCTTCTCCCCGATTTCGATTTCGGCGGGTGGGATCTCCACGCTGACTGTGACAATGGTCAACTCGAATTCCTTCGCGCTGACCCTCTCCACCGATCCGGCTGCCTGGACGGATACCCTTCCGGCGGGGATGAGCTTTGCCAACCCACCCGACCCGACCACCACCTGCGGCGGCACGGTGCTCACCATGGGGAACAAGCTATCCCTGGTCGGCGGGAATGTGCCTGCCAAGGTCGGGATGACCGTGGGGACATGCCTGGTCACAGTCAAAGTGACTTCGATCACCCCGGGGAACCTGGTCAACACCATCGCCGCCAATACCCTCATCGCCACAGATCCCAGCGGCCTGGTCCCGATCACCAATCAGGAAAAGGCTGAAGCGACATTGCAGGTCAGTTCGGTCCAGCCCCCATCGCTGAATAAAACCTTTGCTCCGAATACCGTTTGGGTCGGGCAGAACAGCCTGGCAACGATCACCATCCGCAATACCGATACCGCGGCGGACCTGACCGGGGTCAATCTGACCGATCACCTGCCTGCCGGGGTAACCGTGACGGCTGCCCCGACCTCACCGCAGTGCGGTGGGACGGTCACCAGCACGGCGACATCGATCGCCATCAGCGGAGGAACGGTACCGAAACAGGTGGGCTCGACCCCCGGCACCTGCCAGATTACCTTCAATGTTAAATCGGTGACGCCGGGTATCTATACCAACCTGATCCCGGCCAACGCCTTGCAGACCAATCAGGGGGTCACCAACGCTGGCGCGGCATCTGCTCCGTTGAATGTGCAGAGCATCGGGCTGACCAAGGCGTTCTCTCCCGGCGCAATCCAGGCAGGCGGGACGAGCACATTAACCATCACTCTCCGGAACCCGAGCGCCGCGCCTTATACCGGGGTGGGATTCACGGACAACCTGCCGGTGGGGATGAGCGTCTACTCGGCGCCTGTCTCCCCTCAATGTGGGGGGGCGGTGACCAGCACGGCCAGCTCGATCACTCTGGCGGGTGGGACGATCCCCGCCGGGGATATCTCCACTCCTGGGAGCTGTACCGTTTCGGTGGAGGTCACGGCAGCGACGCCGGCGACCTATACCAACCGCATCAACTCCGGCAGCCTCGCCACTGACCAGGGAGCGACCAATACGTTGGCGGCGACTGCCAACCTGACCGTATATACGCCTGGCCAGGGCATGGGTGGGAGCAAAAGTTTTAACCCGTCCACCATCGCTGTGGGGGGCATTTCCCACCTGACGATCAACGTCACCGCCCCAGCAGATTCCTCGCTGACCAGCTTTTCGCTCAGCGACGCGCTCCCCGCCTGGATCGTTGTGGCGAACCCACCCGCGGCCTCGAAAAACGCGAACTGCGGGGCCGGCATGACCTTTGCGCCCTCCGCCGGCGATACGCTGCTGGTCGCTTCTGGCGGGACGATCCCCGCCGCGCAAACCTGTACCCTCGCAGTGGACGTCGTCGGCACCACCACCGGCGTCTTTACCAACACGATCTCCGCGGCCAATATTTCTAACACCGAAAACCGCAATGTGAGCGGGAATTTCTCCGCCACATTAACCGTCAGCGGCCTCTCGGTGGGAAAATCCTTTACCCCCACCACAGTCAACCCCAACGGCATTTCGACCCTGACAATCCAATTGACCAACACCAACACCAGCCAGGTCGAAGGCGTCTCATTGACCGATAACCTGCCGGGTGCAGTCCGCGTTGCGGCCGCACCCAATGCCAGCACCACCTGCGGCGGTGGGATCCTTTCCGCGTCACCCGGATCGGCGCTGATCACCTTGAGCGGCGGCGTCATTCCCGCCCAGGTGCTTGGCGTACCGGGTACGTGCACCATCAACGTCGACGTGACCGGGGGAATTACCCCCGGGACATTCACCAACTCGATTGGCGCCGGCACGGTGTCTGGTACCATCCACGCCACTTCTACGGTGATTACCAATCCTCAGGCGGCCAGCGCTAACCTGACCGTGCAGGCGATCACCATCGGCGTGGTCAAAGGCTTTAACCCCGTCACTGTTTTTGGCGGCTCCTCTTCCAAACTGACCGTCCAGCTCTCCAACCCGAACAACGTTCCCTTGTTAGGGATCGCCTTCAGCGACAATTTACCTGCCGGCGGTGGGGGACAAATGACCGTGGCTAACCCGCCGAATGCATCGGTGGGCACCTGTGGGGGGATACTCGACGCGATCCCCGGGACGACCTCCTTCTCGTTCAGCGGCGGTAGCCTGGCGCCGAACGTCAACTGTTTTGTAACCCTCGATGTGACCATGGACGCCAACAGCAACCTGGTCAACACGATCCCCATCGGGGCGGTTACTACCAGCAATGGGGCCACGAACCCGCAGGCAGCTTCCGCAACTCTGACCAACCAGGCCGGGGCCAGTGTGCGCAAATATTTCTCGCCGAACCCGATCCTGGCCGGAGGGGTATCCACCTTGACGATCGAGATCCAGAATACATCGACGGTTCTCCTCTCCGGGTTGGGCCTGATCGATACTCTGCCAGGAGACCTGACCGTCGCCGACAACGCGGCGGTAACCACCTGCAACGACCCAAGTGCCAGTCCAGACCCGATCCTGGCGACCCTGACCGCGGCTCAGGGCGAAAATGCCATCACGATGA
The DNA here is from genome assembly GCA_035542155.1 of Anaerolineaceae bacterium. Lineage (GTDB taxonomy): Bacteria > Chloroflexota > Anaerolineae > Anaerolineales > Anaerolineaceae > DATKLX01. The sequence continues at coordinate 12,527 of DATKLX010000015.1, read as the reverse complement.
GCGGAGGGATCTTGCACGGCATGCAAACCTGTACCATCACGGTCCACGTGCTGGCCCCAAGCAGGGGGAGCTTCAAGAACTGTATTGAGAAAGACGCCCTGGTCAACGATCAGGACGCATCGAACGACGCCCAGGTCTGCGACACGCTGGAGGTCGAGACCCTGCCAGACCCGCCGGTGATCGCCAAAGCTTTCTCCCCGGCTTCCATCCCCACCGGAGGGACCTCGGCATTGAGGTTTACGCTGACCAACCCCACTGGAAACACGGTGTCCCTGACCGGGGTGGGCTTCAGCGATACTTTCCCGGCCGGATTGAGCGTCGCCAGCCTGCCCATCACCCCGCAGTGCGGCGGGACTGTGTCCAGCACCACCAATTCGATCTCGCTAAGCGGAGGAACGATAGCGCCGAACAACTCCTGCACAGTGGCGGTCAGTGTGACGGCCGCTGCAGGCGGCAGCTATCCTAACACCAGCGGTGCGGTGACTTCTACCAACGGCGGTACGGGCAATACCGCCTCGGCCACCCTGGCGGTGGTCGCCCCGCCGGCCATCAGCAAGGCTTTCTCGCCAGATACCATCGCTGTGGGCGAGGTCTCGACCCTGGCGTTTACCCTGACCAACCCCAATTTAGGAAACGCTCTGACCGGGGTCGCGTTTACGGACGCGTTCCCGGCGGGATTGCGCGTGGCCGGCACACCGAACATCCAGGTGAGCGGCTGCGGCTCGCCTGTCTTCGCCCCCACGGCGGGAGCGACCGGCCTGGGCTTTAGCGGCGGGTCGATTGCTGCCGGCGGGTCCTGCACCGCCAGCGTCGACGTGACCGGCTTTGGCGGCAGCTATGTCAATACGACCAGCGCCGTCACTTCCATCAACGGTGGCGCGGGTAACACTGCGAGTGATACCCTGGACGTTACCGGCTGGGGCCTGTCGCTGACCAAAGTGAAATCCTCCGTCCGCACCGGCTTCCGGGCAGGGGATACCATCGACTACACCTACACTCTGACCAACACCGGCGACGTGACCCTGACCGGCCCTGGCGCGAGCGGGGAATTTACCATCACAGATAATAAAACTACCGCTATCTGCCCGGCTGGCACCACCACACTGGCCTCTGGGGAATCGGTCAACTGCACGGCAAGCTATGCTGTCCAGCCAGCGGACGTGACTGCACGCGTGGTGACCAATACCGCGGTCGGCCACGCCCTTTTTGGAGCGACGCCGGTGGATTCTAACCCTGCCAGCGCGACCGTTGTGCTCGAAGCGCTGACCTTTAAGAAAACGTCGCTCACCCCCGGTTACCGCCAGGCCGGGGACACGCTTACCTACAGCTACACCCTGACCAACACCGGCAGCGTGACCCTCTCCGGTACGGATGCCAGCGGAAAATTCCTGATCAGCGACGATCATATCGCCGCGCCGTTCACCTGCGACTCGGCCACCAGCTTGGCTCCGGGGGCAAACGTCTCCTGCACGGCGGCGTATATCGTCAAAGCGGCAGATGTGACCGCAAAATCGGTGACCAACGTGGCCGTCGCCGCCGCAAAGGACCCGGCTAACCAGCCGCTGGCTTCCAACCCCGACAGCGCGACCGTCCACCTGGTCGCCCCGCCGGTGATCACCAAGGCCTTCTCGCCAGCATCGATCCCGGTCGGGACGAACTCCCTGCTCACCTTTACAGTCGACAACCCCGCCGGCAACACGGTCCCGCTGGTTGGCGTCGGGTTTACCGACGTATTTCCCGCCGGTTTGGCCGTCGCGGATTCCCCCGACGCGGCGCAGTGTGGGGGGACGGTGACCAGCACGTCTAGCTCGATCACCCTGACCGGCGGCACGGTCATGCCGGATGGCTCCTGCACAGTGATGGTCAGCGTGACCGCTGCCGTACCCGGCGACTACGCCAACACCAGCGGAGCGGTGACCTCCACCAACGGCGGTTTGGGCAATACCGCCTCAGCCACCCTCACCGTGGTGGCTCCGCCGGTGATCGGCAAGTCATTCTCGCCGGATACGATCGGTGTGGGCGGAGTATCGACCTTATTCTTATCCCTGATCAACCCCAACCCGGCCGTCGTCCTGACCAGCGTCGGTTTTACCGACCCTTTCCCGGGTGACCTGCATGTAGCCGCCACACCCAATATCCAGGTAAACGGCTGCGGCTCGCCTGCCTTCGCACCCCTGGCCGGAGCGACCAGCCTGACGTTCAGCGGCGGGACTATCGCCGCGGGGGGCACCTGTAGTGTCAGCGTGGATGTGACCGGTTCGGGCGGCAACTACGTCAATACCACCAGCGTCGTTACCTCCACCAACGGCGGCACGGGGGCGACTTCCAATCCCGCTGCTTTGCTCATCTACTATCCCGAGCTGACCCTGTCCAAGAGCATCGCCGCGGGAGACCCCTATTCAACCCTGGGCGGCACGATTTCCTACGACTATATCCTGCGCAATACCGGCAACGTCACTCTGATCGGCAATGGGGTGGGAGGGCTGTTTACTGTCACCGATGACAGGGCCGCAGTCACCTGCCCGGCGACGCCGGCCGGCCTGGCCCCGGGCGACCAGATCACTTGCACCGCCAGCTACACGGTCACCCAGGCGGACCTCGACGTGGGCCAGGTGACCAATCAGGCTACCGCGCACGCTAGATTTAACTCGACCGATGTCCCCTCGAACCAGGACACGAAGACGGCCAATGCCAACCAGAACCCCGCGCTGAACCTGGTCAAGAGCATCGTCTCCGGCAACCCATATAAGGTTGCAGGCGGAACGATCCGTTACGGCTACCAACTGACCAACACCGGCAACATCACCCTGAAAGGGGGGGGCGCGGGGGGGCTGTTTACCATCAGCGACGATCACACCGGCGCGCCCTTTACCTGCGGCAGCGCTACCAGCCTGGCCCCGGGAGCCAGCGTATCCTGCATGGCTGATTACAACGTGCTCCAGGCCGACGTCGACCGTGGCTACGTGACCAACAAGGCCACCGGCGCCGGCAAGGTCACCGACCAATCCGTCACAGGCAATGCGAACCAGACGGTCACCTCCAACGAGGAGACCCAGACCGCTTACGTCCACGACCTGGCAGTGGTCAAGACCGACAACGTCAGCGGTGTGGCCGTGTTGAAAAAGCCGTTCACCTGGGCCATGACCGTCAGCTCAATCCCGCCGGCGCGGGCGGTATTTGATGCCGGGGAAACGATCCTGTCTGACCCGCTGCCGGCCACCGCCACCTACGGCAGCCCGACCCTGGTCCCCGGTGCAAATGTGACCGGGACCGTCGCCTGCGCGATCGTGAGCAAAAACCTGACTTGCACGGCCAGCGGCGGGCCGGTGATGATCGGAACGGACCAATCCGCGGGGAGCTTGACCGTCTCGTTCAGCGCCACGCCGGACACCCTCGCCCCGCTGAGCAACACCGCCACGGCCAACCCGGATCGCTTGGGCGAGGAGATCGATACGACCGATAACACCAGCACGGACGACCTGACCGTGACCGCGCCCGACCTGGTCGTGACCAAGTCCAATGACGCGGGCGGCAGCGTGCTGCTCGGCGCGCCGGGGGTTTCCACCTTCCAGTGGACCCTGCGAGTGGAGAACCACGGTGACGCCAGCGCCACCTTTGCCAGCGGTGAGACCATCCTCAGCGATGCGCTGCCCGCTGCGGCGACCTATGCCGCTCCCGTGGCCGCCAAATCCGCCGGGGTGACCGGCGCGATCGCCTGTTCCATCGTCAGCAAGAGCCTGACCTGCACCGCCTCTGGCGGCACCGTCACCATCCCGATCGGGTCGGAATACTTCACCGTCACGTTTGGCGTAACCCCCACCGCTGCGGGGAACCTGACCAATCATTCCGCGACCGTCGACCCGGACGATTGCTCCGCCGAAAGAGATGAGACGAATAACACCGCCGCGGACACCGTCGTGGTCCACGCCCCGGATCTGATCGTCATCAAAACCAATAACGTCAGCGGCAGCGTCCTGCTCAACCTTCCCGGGACACCCACCTTCCAGTGGAACCTGAAGGTCGAAAACGTGGGCGACGCCAGCGCCACCTTTACCAGCGGTAAGAATATCTTCACCGACACGCTGCCCGGCGCGGCGACCTATCCCGGTTCGCTCTCTCCTACCACCTCGCCCGGGTTGGCCGGCGCGGCCAACATTTCCTGCTCTATCGCCGGGAATGGCCTGACCTGCGCAGCCAGCGGTGGCGATGTGACCCTCGCGCCAAACGAGTGGATTGAACTGGCCTTCGACGTGGCCCCCACTGCCTTCGGCAGCCTGGTCAATTCAGCGACCGTCGACCCGGATGCGCAGATCATCGAAGGCGATGAGACGAATAACACCGCCTCCAACACCGTGGTGGTCCACGCCCCGAACGTAAGGGTCGCCAAAACCAATGATACCGGTTCCGGCGAGGTCCTTCTGGGCCGAACCTTCCAGTGGATGCTCAAAGTGGATAACGTCGGCGACGCAGCCGCCACCTTTGCCAGCGGCGATACAATTCTGACCGACGCGCTGCCAGGCAACGCGAACTATGCCGCCCCTACCCTGGGCGCTTCGACCGGTATCAGCGGCGTTGGGACGATCAGTTGCGGCATCGCCGGCAGCGCGCTGGCTTGCGCCGCTTCGGGCGGGCCTGTCACCATCGCCGCCGGCACCGGCAGTTTCACTCTCTCCTTCGTCGTCACCCCTTCGGACGTGGGGAACCTGGTCAACAACCCTGCCACGGTCGACCCTGATGGGCATGTCATTGAGAGCAACGAAAGCGATAACACCGCCGCTAACACGGTTAAGGTGACCATCGCCGACCTGACCGTGACTAAAAGCGACGGCTCGCTGACCTATGTCCCCGGCGCGACCACCACCTATACGATCGTGGTCGGCAACACGGGCGACGGCACCGTCGCCAATGCGCAGCTCAGCGACGCCCTCCCGCCCGTGGCCACCCGTTGGACGTGGACGTGCGGCGCGGCGACCGGCGGGGCGACCGGCTGCACCGGCGTCACTAACAGCACGGCCTCCTTTACCGATGCGATCAATCTGCCTCCCGGCTCGACCATCACCTACACGGTGGTGGCGACGACGAATTCCGCCGCACTGACCAATCTGGTTAATACGGCGGTGATCGACCCACCGGCCGGGGTCACCGAGAAAACGCCCGCGGACAACACCGCCACTGATACCGACACGCCGGATCCCCACGCCACGCTGACCGTGGGCAAGGCTGACGGCGTGACCCAATACACACCCGGGCAGTCGACCCTCACCTACACCGTGACCATCGGCAACAACGGGCCATCGGACGCGACCGGGGCAACTCTGACCGATGCCAAACCTTCTCAACTGGCCTCCTGGAGCTGGACCTGCACCGGCTCGACCGGCAGCCCGACGGGCTGCGACGGCGGCGCAAGCGATCCCTTCTCCGATACGGTCAATTTACCGGCCGGGTCCAGCCTGACTTACACGGTGACCACCCCCCAGGTGGCTTCTAACCAGACCGGCAACCTGGTCAATACCGCTACCCTTAGCTCACCCATCAGTACCACCGTCACAGCTACAGACACGGATACGCCCAACCTGCGCGCCGACCTGTGGGTCACCAAGACCGATGGCGTGACGAGCTACGTCCCCGGCCAGTCGGTCCTGACTTACACCGTCACGATCGGCAACGACGGACCTTCTGATGTGATCGGAACCACTCTGACCGACACAAAACCTGCGAAACTGGCCTCGTGGAGCTGGACCTGCACCGGCTCGACGGGCAGTCCCTCGGGCTGCGACGGCGGCATAAGCGTTCCCTTCTCCGATACGGTCAATTTACCGGCCGGGTCCAGCCTTACTTATACCGTTACCACGCCGATGGTAGCCGCGGACCAGACGGGGAACCTGTCCAATGTGGCTGCAATCACTGCCCCGGGTGGAGTAATCGACCCGAATTTAGCGAATAACTCTGTGACGGACACCGATGCGCCTGATCTGCGCGCCGATCTGAGCATCACAAAAACCGACAGCCAGACCGGCTACACCCCTGGCGTCAACCTGACCTATACCGTCACTGTCAGCAACGCCGGACCCTCGGCAGTCGTCGGGGCAGTGGTCACCGACAACCGGCCATCCCAGATCGCCTCGTGGTCCTGGACCTGCTCCGGGACCGACGGCGGGGCGAGCGGCTGCACGCCGCAGCCATCCAGCTCGGCGAATTTCAGCGACTCGGTCGATCTGCCGGTTGGCGGCTCGATAACCTATTCGATATTGGCGATGGTTCCCTCCAACGCAAGCGGAAATCTGGTCAATACCATCACGGTTACCCCGCCCGGAGGTGTGACGGACGCCGATCTGACGAATAACACCGCCACGGATACCGACACCCCGGATCCTCAGGCCAACCTGAGTGTAACAAAGAATGATGGAGTTTCGCTGTACGTCCCCGGGACAACCTTAACCTATACCATCATCGCCAGCAACGCCGGCCCCAGCGACGCGCCTGGGGTTGTGCTCAACGACGCCATCCCGGCCCGGTTCTCCGCCTGGACCTGGGTTTGCGGGGCCGCGACCGGTTCAGCCAGCGGATGCGATGGTGCGCTGTCCAACAGCACGGACTTCAGCGACACCATCGACCTCCCTGTGGGCAGCTCGCAGACCTATACCGTCACTGCCCAGGTGAAATCCGATGCAATCGGAGACCTGGCCAATACAGTCTCGCTCGTCACCCTACCCGGACTGACCGAGACCACACCGGGGGATAACCGCGCCACTGACACGGATATGGCTTCTCCCATGACCGACCTGGCGCTGGCCAAGAGCAACGCTCCCGCTGCGCTCAATGCTGGCGAGAACATGGTCTACACCCTGACCGTGACCAACAACGGGCCCAGCGACCAGAGCCCGGTGTCCTTCACCGACACGCTCCCCGCGGAGGTCAGCTATACCTCCTTCAGCGGCGCGGGCTGGTCCTGCAACATGACCGCCGGGAAGGTTCATTGTTCATTGCCGTACCTGGCCAGTGGAGCGAACTCCAGTGTGGATCTGACTGCCCAGGTCAGGCCGGGGACCCCGGCGGGCACCATCCAGAACACCGCTGAACTCGACTCGAATCCCAACGATCCGGACGCAAGCAACAACACTGCCAGCTCTTCTGCAGAGGTGGGCACAGAAGCCGACCTCTCAGTTGTCAAGAGCGTTACCGGCGGTCCCTTCTCCTCCGGCGACGCTTTGGCCTATACCCTGACCATCGCCAATGCCGGCCCGTCGGATGCCCTGGCGGTATCGCTCAGCGATCCACTCCCCGCCGGCGCACAATACATCTCTGCCAGCGGTACTGGTTGGACCTGTGCGTATGGTACGCTGACCCACATCGTCGACTGCACCCTCCCGGGCCTGCCCGCCGGGGGCTCGACAACGGTGACCGTGAACGTTTTGATCGCCCAGAGTTTTGCCGGGCAGATGGATAACACTGCGGCGGTTTCAGCCAGTACCACGGATCCAAATCCCGAAAACAACACCAGCGCCAGCACGGTGATCGTACAGTCAAAGCCAATCGTTACCGCCACCAAGACCGCGACCCTGATCGACCAGGACGGCGACGGCCTCGCCGGACCGGGCGACCAGCTCGAATACACGGTCTCGATCGCCAACAGCGGCTCGGCGGATGCGTTGAACGTGGTCTTCAGCGATACGCCCGGTGCGCACACCAGCCTGGTGGACCTGCCCCCCGTGACCGTCAGTTCAGGCGGCACGGTGGTAACCGGGAATGCCTCAGGCGATACCATAGTGGAAGTCACCTTCCCACAGATCCCCGCCGGAGGTCATGCCGATATCACCTTCCAGGTGCGCATCGACAGCCCGCTCCCGGCTGGGGTAAACCAGGTCAGCAACCAGGGTCTGGTCGAAGGCAACAACTTTCCCAGTCTCTATACCGACGACCCGCAGACAGAGGATATCCCTGACGATCCTACCGTGATTCCCGTCAGCGCCCCGAATGTGGTCGTCACCAAGACCGCCGGGCTGGTCACCGACGCGAATGGCGACGGCCTGGTCAACCCCGGCGACACCCTGCGCTACACGATCCACGTCAGAAATACGGGGCGCGTGACGGCTTCCGGGCTCTCGCTGGCCGATACGCCCGACCCCAACACCAGCCTGGTCATTCCGACTGTGACCGCCAGCCAGGGAACAGTGACCCTCGGCAACGCCCCCGGCGATGACCGCGTCGGCGTCGACCTGGGCAGTCTGGCGCCGGATGCGGATGTGACCATCACCTTCGAGGCCCGCGTCCACCCGGCGCCGCTCCCGAAAGGCGTGACCACCATCTCCAACCAGGCAGTCGCCAGCGGGACGAACATCAGTACCGTGAGCAGCGACGACCCCGGCACCAGCCCACCCGCAGACCCGACGGTGACCATCATCTCCAACCCCACTGCGGTCACCCTGCTCTACTTTCGCGCCGACCCGTTCGGCGATGGCAGGCAGGTCCGCCTGAGCTGGGCGACGGCGGCCGAGATCGACAACTACGGCTTCTATCTCTACCGCGCCGCGGAGGAAGATCTCACGAAAGCCGAAGAGATCGCCTTCCTCCCGGCCAAAGAGGCGGGAGCACAGAGCGGCGGGGCTGAGTACGAGTACCTGGATACCCCCGGGGAAGGCGACGTCTGGTTCTACTGGCTGGCGGACGTGAACAATAAGGGGGTGCGCACGTACCACTCCCTGAACGCGACCCAGGTCGTCCTCTGCCATCCGAAGATCTACCTGCCTCTCATCTGGCGGTGAGTTGAGCGCCAGGCGCATCCTCCTCTCTTTTGTCCTCGGGTTGGGCATGCTTCTGCCCAACCCAGGCCCGGTCCTGGCCGCCTCCGGGCTGCAGGTCAGCCAGCGGCCGGATGGGCTGGACCTGGACTGGCAGATCGCTGTGCCGGAGCTCGTCCTCCGGGCAGATGGTCTGGCTCGCTTCACCCTGGCAGGCTGTGCCGCACTGGATGAGCCCGGCGGTCCGCTCTTCCCCGCTTGCCGCGAGCTGGTCGCTTTGCCCAGCGGGAGCGAGGAGTCGGCCCTGAGGATTGCCGGCGCTGAGTTTGAAGAGATCTCGCTGCCCGCCGGCGCGTGGATCGCCGCTTACCAGGCGCCGCATCTCCAACCGGACGGGATGGAGGTCGCCACGGATCCCCGGCCTTATGGTGGCGACTTCACCGCCGGCCCATTGCGTCTCGATCGCCTCGGCCGTCTGGACGGCGTGGAGCTGGCCCGCCTGACTCTCTACCCGCTCCAGGTCCGCGCCGGGAAGCTGCTCGCTCTTCGTCACATCAAGGCCAGCCTGGATTTCGGCTCCGGCGTTTCCGAATTTTCTCCCGATCTTGCTCCATCCTCTGGGGACGACAGCCTGTTGGCTGCTGCGCTGCGCGGCCAGGTACTCAACCCCTCCCAGGTGCGTGAGGCGGCTCCTATCGCGGGTCTGGCAATGGCCAATTCTGCGACAGAGAGCGCGGGCCCACGGGCAGCAGTCGAGGTCGACCAGCCTGGCCTCACTGCGTTGAGCTATACCGCCCTGAAAACCGCTGGCTTCCCCGTAGACCAGGTGGATCCTCATTCCCTGCACCTGGGCCGCGCTGGCGTGGAGATCGCCATCGAATGGGATGGCGATACAGACGCCTATTTTGAGAACGGCGAGCGGATCATTTTTTACGCCGACCCGCGCTTCAGCCGCTACACCGCCAGCGACGTCTATTTTCTCACCATATCTTCCACGCCTTCACTCCTCGTCGCATCACAGAACGCCGATCCCGGCGTTTTGCCCGCTGGCCAGCCGCGCGCCCGCGCTTTGTTCGAGCAAAACTGGATCTATTCCCCCGACTGCAACTGCGCCCCGCTGCCCCCCGGGCGCAACGGCGACCGCTGGGTCTGGGATGCCCTGCGCCTCCCCGACCGCGCCGCTGCCACGTACGCATTCAACCTGCCCGACCTGCAGGCCGGACAGGCGGGCAGCCTGACCGTCTGGCTGATCGGCTACACCGACGTGCCGGCCGCGCCCGATCACAAGGTCCAGGCCGAGGTCAATGGCATCGCAGCCGGCACACTGACCTTTGACGGCAAACAGGCCCAATCCGCAACCTGGAGCCTGGACCCGGGCGTGCTCAAAGCCGGGGCGAACAGTCTCAAGCTGTCCCTGCCGGGCATTGCCGGGCCGGTCGAGGGCGTCTGGCTGGATGCTTTCGCTGTCGATTATATCCGCACCTCTACCGCGGCCGGCGCCCAGGCCAGCTTCAGCGGGGACGCCGCCGGGGGAAAGAGCTATTCGGTCGCCTTGACCAGCAATTCAGGCCTGCGCGCCTACGACGTCACGTCGCCGGACCACCCCACCCGGCTAACCGGTTGGAAGCTGAACGGCAGCACGCTCCAGATCGGCGACCCCGCCGGTTCCGCTGCGGCCCATACCTACGGTCTGGCGGCCGAGAGCGGGCTGCTCGCCCCGGGTCGGGTGCGCCTGGCCGCGCAGCTGGGAAACGCGAGCGGCGCGGACGAGCTAATCATTGCTCCGGCTGCCTGGATCCCCTCGCTGGCTCCTCTGGTCAGCCTGCGCCAGGGGCAGGGTCTCCGCGTGGAGGTCGAGGACGTGCAGGCCATCGATGACTGGTTCGACGGCCGCCCAACGCCCGAGGCGATCCATGCTTACCTGGCCTGGATCTATGCTACCTGGAAGCCGCGCCCGGCGTATGTTCTCCTGGTGGGAGATGGGACGTCCGATCCGCGCCGCTACCGCGCCAGCTCCAGCGCCACCTGGATCCCGCCCTACCTGGCCGTGGTCGACCCGCTGGCTGGGGAGACCGCCGCCGACAACCGTTACGCGGCGGTGGACGGCGACGACAATCTCCCCGATTTCCTCCTCGGCCGGCTGCCGGTCAATTCGGTTGCCGAGCTGGGCGCTGTGGTCCAGAAGCTGGTTCTCTTCGAGGGCGGCCCGGGATCGGGCGCCTGGGGTCAGATGGTGAACTTTTTCGCCGATAACGCCGATGAGGCCGGGGATTTCCCTACGGACGTGGAGCAATGGATCGCGAGTGATTTACGCTTCCCGCAGACACCTGACCGCCTGTTTTATACACCCGGTGCGGTCGCCGACGCCGCTTTTCGGCAGTCCGTCCTTGGCCGCTGGCAGGCGGGGGGGTGGGTTTTCGTCTATCACGGCCATTCTTCGATCCACCAGTGGGGCGTGGAGCGTTTTTTCCACCTCGATGATGTCGCTGATCTGCGCAACAGCTCGCGCGCGCCGCTCCTGCTCGAAATGACCTGCCTGACCGCCTCATTCCAGGTTCCCGATTTGCCGACCCTCGACGAGAGCCTGGTCCGCCAGCCTGGCGGGGGGACGTCTGCGGTGTGGGGCTCGACCGGATTTGGTTTCTCCGCCGCCCACCGCCTGCTGGCCAGCGGCTTTCTTGACGCGCTGGTCCCGGGCGAAGCTTCCTCGATCGGCGCGGATACCCTCCAGGGCCGGCTCCGCCTGGTGAGCCAATCCACCCAGGGACTGGACGCCCTCGACACTTTCACCCTGCTCGGTGACCCTGCGGCGCTCCTCTTTGCTACCAACTACAACTTGGATCATCACGTCTTTCTACCGCTCGCCCGGCGGTAACCTCGTTGAAAGGTGCCTTATGAAAAAATTCGCCCTCCTCACTCTCTTCAGCCTGGCCGGCCTGCTGTTCCTGTTCGCCCTCCAGACGCCTTCCCCGGTCGCATCGAGCCCGATGGGCTTCACCAACACCCCGCTCCCCACCGAAGCGCCCACCGCGACCCCGGTCCCGCCGCCCACGCCAACCAGCCCTCCTCCGCCTTCGCGCCCTCATGGGAATCCTCCTCACCTGCCGGCCACCGGGAACGGCGCAGCGCCGGCTCTCCCCGAGACCTTGGCGCTCGGACGAGTCAACATCCCGGCCCTCCGCTTGGATGCCACCCTACTGGCTGTGCCCTGGACCGGATCTGATTGGGATATTTCGAACCTTGGGGAGAACGTCGGCTGGCTGCAGAACACCCCCGCGCTGCAGCTTGGGGAAAATTCGGTCATCGTCGGTCACCTGGATCTGGTCAGCGGCGCCGCCGGCCCGTTTGCTCACCTGGGCCACATCGCCCAGGGCGATGAGATCCAGGTCAGCCTGGGAAACCGGCTATTCATTTATCGAGTGGTGGAGAAGTTCGTGGTCGCAGATTCGGCCAGATTCGTCACCTGGACGAAATTCCCCTCCCAACTGACTCTGATCACCTGCTACTGGAACAGTTGGGATCCAGACCTGATGGCCTACCGGAAACGCCTCGTCATCACCACCCGGCTTGAAAGGGTCGAGCCCCAGGGCCACGCCCTGTTCGTCCCGCGCCTCGACCAGGCCGCGATTGTTAATTAACGTCAGTTCGGGTGTAAGGTCCTTTAATCTGATACTGCAAAGAGTCGCATAATTTCGTACCTTAACAGTCTCATAAATTCGTACCCCTCACCCCGGCGGTAAGGGCAGGGTCAATTGGATCGGTGGCTGGATCACCGGCGGCTCAGGAACA